>SVJL01000062.1 GCA_015068985.1 Oscillospiraceae bacterium | reverse complement strand
GGCTCCCCTGTGTAAGGGGAGCTGTCAGCGAAGCTGACTGAGGGGTTGTTTTTGAAAATTTCATTCACAATCCCTCCACCAAGCAAAGCTTGGTCCCCCTCCCTTTACACAAGGGAGGCAACGCCACAACTAAATTCCATCTCACCTATAAACAATAATTTATAAAAATCAAGCACTCATCCGGTTGCAAAGGGAAGCACGAATGAGCAAAAAAGCATATGAATGGCGTGTTATCTTCCATATCATTATCCACCGTAGGTTATAAATCCAAAACTCATTTTAAAAAAGCGGGGAATAATCTTTGAATACTCCAATTTGCGATTTTGTTGAAAACTATATAAAAAAATCCCCTCTGCGTCTGCATATGCCCGGACACAAAGGGGTTTCTTTTCTCGGCTCTGAAAACAGAGACATCACCGAAATAGACGGTGCCGACAGCCTGTATGAAGCAAAGGGTATAATCTCTGAGAGTGAAAAAAATGCCTCTTTGCTTTTTGACTGCCCCACGTTTTATTCAACCGAGGGTTCTTCTCTTTGCATAAGAGCAATGCTTTATCTGGCTATGCTTTATGCCAAAGACCAAAACAAAGCTCCACTTATTGCTGCTGCCCGAAATGCACACAAGGTTTTTCTCAGTGCTGCAGCACTTCTCAGATTTGACATAGACTGGATTTATCCCTCGGATAACGATTCTTATTTGTCGTGCACAATTAGGGAAGATGAGCTCGAAAGCTATTTTTCTGCTGCAAATCCAAAGCCGGCGGCAGTGTATGTGACGAGTCCTGATTATCTTGGAAACACCGCCGACATAGCCGCACTCTCAAGGGTGTGTCACCGCCACGGAGCCTTGCTGATTGTGGACAATGCTCACGGTGCTTATCTTAAGTTTTTGCAAGCTTCACATCACCCCATAGACCTTGGTGCAGACCTTGTGTGCGATTCGGCTCACAAAACTCTGCCCGTGCTCACCGGAGGAGCATATCTGCACGTTTCGGCAAATGCACCGTCGTTTTTTAACACATCTGTAAAAAGTGCACTTGGTCTTTTCGGCTCAACCAGTCCGTCATACCTTATATTACAATCGCTTGATCTGGCTAATCGCTATATGGCCGATGGCTACAAAGAAAGGCTTGCGGCATTTGCTGATTCTGCGGAAAAACTAAAAGCATCCCTAAAGCAAAACGGTTTTAATTTTTTGGGTAATGAACCCTTAAAGATAACTATTGATGCAAAAGACTATGGATATTCGGGCAACAACCTTGCCTGCGAGCTTATGGCAAGAAATATTATTCCCGAATTTTATGATCCCGATTTTGCTGTGCTTATGCTCACGCCGGACGTTGGCGAAGATGGTTTGAAAGCCTTGCAAGCAGCTCTATTGAGCATAGACAAAAAAGAAACAATCCAAAAAAAATCTCCGGTCATAACAAAACCGGAGAAGGTGATGGGTGTGGCAGATGCAGTGTTTGCCGCAAGCGAGGAGCTTTTTGTCAAAGATTGCCTTGGCAGAGTGCTTTCGCAGGCAAGTGTGAGTTGTCCGCCGGCAGTGCCGATTGTGGTCTGCGGGGAACTCATCGACAAAAATGCAATAGAATGTATGGAATATTATGGCATAGAAAAATGCGTTGTTGTGAAATGAGTGACCGTTTTTCTATATTCCGTTGGTGAAACGCCGTATTTCTTTTTAAACACTCGGTTAAAATATGACACGTGATTGAATCCGCATTCAAGTGCTATGTCGATAATTTTGGCGTCTGTGTTTTTTAAAAGTTCGAGGGCACGTTCTATGCGTATGTCGTTGCAATACTCAGCGTAGCTTTTGCCCATTTCTTTTTTAAAAAGTCTGCCCATATATTTTTCGTTTTTATGATATATTCCCGACAGGCTGTTTATGCCAATTTCGCCGGGGGCTACTGTGTCGGCATAGTTTTTGAGCACACCAACAAGCCAATGCCTGCCGCCACGTGGGTTACGCACGTTTTCGGAAAGCATTATCAGATAATCGCCAACAATCTCGGCAACCTGAAATGCCTCGCCAACTGTGGTTGCTCTGTCGCATTCGTCAAGGTGTGCCATAATTTCTTTTTCGCTAACCTCGGTCAGAGCACACGCCTTTTTTATTTTTTCTTTTGTTTTTTTCTCGTCTGTGACAATGTTGCCAACATACACCACCGCAAGCACGTCGCCGCCTTTAACTACCGGATAAGCAACCTCATAAAGTCCCCAGGGGCAATAGCCCGAAAAGGGCTTTTTTTCTTTTACAGATTTATTGTTGGCAAGGGTTTTGCATTTCAAACACAAGCGTCGTCCCTTGACTGTTGATTTGGCGACATCGCAGAATGCTTTTGTGTGAATTGCGTTTTTTTGCGAAACGGCAGTGTAATTCGTACTTAAAACACCGCTCATATCCAAGACGCATATGTGAATTTTTTTGCCTTTTGAAAGAATGTTTATGAAGGTCTGAAAATTTTGCATAATATCACCCAATTAAAATTAAAACACAAAAATGCTATTTGTGCAAGTTTTTTTTAACATTTGTGCAAGAAATGACGGGTTTTGTATGCTATTATGAAAAAGTAATATGTCAAAGCTGACACTATATTTATTGGTGTGCAGCATTTTAATGAATTTCTATAAAATATTTGTGGAGGGGTCAGTTATGAAAAAATATGATGTGGCAGTAATCGGCGGCGGTTTTGCCGGCGTTGCGGCAGCAATCTCGGCAGCCAGAGAGGGTGCAAAGGTTCTTATTGTAGAAAAAGGTAACGCTCTTGGCGGAGCCGCAATCAATTGTCTTGTTAACCCATTTATGCCCTATGCAACCAAAATCGACGGTAAAAAGGTGAATTTGTCGGCAGGTATATTTGAAGAAATACATAAAAAGCTTGAAGAAAGAAACGCCATTGCCCACGAGGATTCATTTCTTGAAGAAGACCTTAAACACATTCTTGTGAATATGGCAAGGGATGCAGGTGTCGACCTTTTGTATCACGCCTATATTTTCAAGGCAGAAAAAAACGAGGGCAAAATCACTTCTGTATCGGTGGCAACAAAGAGCGGCGAAATGAAAATTGAAGCCAGTTATTTTATTGATGCAACAGGCGATGCACAGCTGAGCTTTCTTGCCGATTGCCCCACAACTCTGGGACGTGACGGTGACCACCTTTGCCAGCCAATGACTCTCTGCTTCCGAATCGGCAACATAGACGTTGACAAATTCTGGGCATCAAGAGAACGTTTTCAGGCAAAATATAAAGAGCTTCTTGCAAAAGGCGAATTTATTAACCCCAGAGAAGATATTCTCATATTCAAGACTCCTGTCAAAAATGTGCTCCATTTCAATACAACCCGTGTTGTGAAAAAGAATCCCGTGTGTCCGGAAGATGTGACCGAAGCAGAGCTCATTGCAAGGGAACAGGTGTTTGAAATATATGACTTCCTCAAAAAATATGCCGATGGTCTTGAAGAAAGCTTCCTTATGATGACAGCAGGTGAGATTGGCGTGAGAGAAAGCCGTATGATTGTTGGCGAATATGTGCTCACAGAGCAGGATTGCAAAAACTGCACCCAGTTTGAAGATGCTGTTGCCGTATCTAACTACGACATCGACATTCACAACCCCGAGGGTTCCGGCACAAGCCACTACTACTTCAAAATGGGCGAATATTACACAATTCCCTACAGAAGTCTTATTCCAAAAACAGTGAGCAATATGCTTGTTGCAGGAAGATGTATTTCGTCAGATCACGGTGCTCAGGCCTCCTATCGAATTATGCCCGTTGTGTGCACAATCGGTCAGGCGGCAGGTGTTGCTGTTTCTATGGCGGCAAAAAACAAAACTGATGTTCGCGACATCGACATAAAATCTTTGCAGACAAAGCTTAAAGCTGCAAATGCATTTTTGGGAATATAACATAGGTTGAATCATAAAAATTTAACAAAAAGCTGTCATAATAATGTGTGGGTCTGATGCACATATTATTGTGACAGCTTTTTGTTATACTCATATTTTAATATGCCTCAAAAATATTTTTGAAGAATATTTCGGAATATATGTAGAAAATTTTAGGTTTACTTTTTTATCGCAATTTACTATAATTGAAATAAGGAATGGCAAATAGATGCCTGACTAAAAGGACGATGCTTTATGAAAACATACCTTCGCCACAAAATTTTAAATGTTGTTGATGTTAAAGAACTGATTGCTCTTGAATATCTTGATTTTGAGGGCAAATATAAAGATTATGCCGAAAACCATGACTTCTGGGAAGTTTGCTATGTGGAATGCGGCGAAATTGTTCTTGCTCTCGAAGACGAAAAACAGAAGCTCACAAGCGGGCAGATTATGGTTATCACACCCGGCAAAAAGCATTCTTATTATTCTGAGAGTGGCAACAGGAGCAAGGTGTTTGTTATATGCTTCGAAAGCTTTTCTCACACACTCAAGCCTCTTGGCGAAATGCTTTTTTCGTTGAAAGAAGAGCAGCAAGACTGTATACAAAAAATCATTTCCGAATGCTTTAAAACATTCAGAATGAATGAAGACGACCATTTGGAAGTGGTTTCTTCTCCCAACTTTGGCGGACAGCAGGCAATTCTATTGCAGCTCGAATATCTTCTTATTTGCCTTTTGAGGCAGCTTTCAACAGAGGAACATTCGGGCATAGTGTTTTTGAGCGAAGAGAAGTTTTATTCCGATCTGGTTGATGTTGTTAAAGATTTCTTTACCAAAAACATAGGCAAAAAACTAACCCTTAACGATATCTGCGGCAAATTTAACTATTCACGCTCCTTTATCTGCAAAACCTTTAAGGAGCAAACCGGCGAGACTCTTTTCACGTGTTTTAACCGAATGAAGATTGAAGAGGCAAAAAGGCTTCTGAAGCATACCGATTTGTCGTCGGCGAGGATTGCAGAGTCGCTGGGGTTTAAAGAAGTCAAATATTTTGATGCAATATTTAAAAAACAGCTTGGTGTGTCGCCCACAACCTACAGAAAGCAAAATAAAATTATAAATAAAAGGAGAGATTTCAATGAATTATCCTAAAATTGAAGGAAACGAATATCTGCAGAGAGTTGCCGCTCTCCGTGGGAAAATGGCAGAACAAAACGTTGACCTTGTGGTAGGTTTTTCTAACCTGCTGGAAATTGCAATTGTTCGCTACTATTGCGGCTTTGCTCCTGTTAACGAAAGTTCTGCAATTGTTATTCCTGCCGATGGCGAGGTGATTGTGTGCAGTGGTCAGGCATCATTTGACTATTGCGAAGTTCAAAATGCTCTTCCCGGCAGCCGCATGGCAATACTCCCCGAAATTGGCGAGGTTAGCGGCTTTGAATACGATACCGAAGGTCAGCTCGACTTTACCGAGCTTTTTGAGCAGGTTAAAGCTGCAAATCCCGGAATCAAAAAAATTGGATTTATTGGCCGTCTTATTTTCCCGTCAATCATTATGGACAAAATGAGAAAAGTGTTCCCCGATGCTGAAATTGTTGACTTTGATGATGTGCACTATGAGCAGAGAATACGCAAGAGTGCAGCCGAAATCGAAATTCTCAAGACCAACTGGGAAATGGTTTCCACAATGTTTGAAAATGTTGTTCCCAGAATTGAAAAAGGCATGACTGAACGCCACATCGAGGGTATGTTTGAAGCCGAAATGATGAGTCTTGGTGCAGAGAGCTATGTTCAGGCATTTGCTCCAATGGTAGCAACCGGCACAAAAAATTCCTACATCAGTATGTGCAGAAACACTCTTCGCAAAATTGAAGAAAGCGAAATCATAAACCTTGCCGCAGGCGTATGCTATGAGGGCTACAACGGCATCATCTGCAGTCCGTTGGTGCTTGGTGAAATTCCCCAAAAAATCAAAGATGCAGTTATGTGTGCTTATGATGCACTCAACTATGCTTCTGCCAAAATGATTCCCGGCACACCTTGCGACGTTGTGCTCAATGCATACACCGAATACCTCACAAAATACGGCTACATTGACTATTGCCCCTACGGAAGCCTTCACAGCACAGGTATGCTCGAGTGTGAAGCTCCAATTTTCAGCGTGGACAACAAGCGTGTTATTGAAGAGAATATGGCGATTTGTATTGATGCTTACTTCAAGGGTATGGAATGGGGTTCATTCCGTATTGAAGACTGCTACCTTATTACCGATAAAGGTGCAAAACGTATGACAACCTACAACGACAAAGCAGTTCCCAAAATTTTTAAATAATAAAGGATGATAAAAATGGAAATAGGCAAAAAAAATTGGGTATTCTGTGACGGATACCTTCCCCCAAAAGGTGACAACCCCGAATTTGAAGGTCATGAAGCTCTTATGCTCACAAACCTCAACGACAAAAAAGCAAAAATTGAACTTGTTATAGTATTTGAAGACAGAGAACCGGAGGGCGGCATTTTTGTTGACCTTGATGGCATGAGAACAACCTGCGTACGTATGGATCACCCTCTTGGTGACCAAAAGCTCATGCTTGGCGAATCTGTTCAATACACTGTTTGGGTAAAGAGTGACGTGCCGATTTGTGCTTGCTTTGGCAGACTTGACGTTCGTCAGACAAATATGTCTTACTACAGCGTTGAGGGATATTCTTTCTGATATTTTTTCGGCACTAACTAATGGTATGTAAAAAATTGAACCCATCCCTGTCAAGCAGACAGAGCAAATAACAAAAATTTTATGATATGCATCCCACATTTTTGTGGGGTGTATATTTTTTTCGCTATTCTGTTTTCGATTCAAAGAGCATGTTTTAAATAAATATCCCATACCCACGAGTCGGATCATTTATAAAAACGTGTATTACAGCTCCCACAATTCGGCCATTCTGAATTATCGGTGAACCTGACACCACTGTTGTCAATATGGGACAATATGCTTGAAAAAATAAAACTATTTCCATTCATTGGGCATAGGATATTTATGGGACAGCCCTAAAAAATTGACACCTTTTTTAAATTTTTCGATTTGTTCAGGCTGTTCAGCTTTAGATTTATTGAGAGTCCACCAGCCGATGTCCTTAAAATGATAGGCTTCATTGCACCCCGTTCCGCCGTCAAATGCATCAGGACTCATTACCCCTTTTTCAAGGAGCTCCTTTAATTCGCCAAAATGCTCGGTATATACCTTTCTCGGAGTACAGTTATACTTTTTGCAAATTGAGCTTGCCAATCCGACAACTTCGCCAAGGCAGCCTAAAGTTCTCATAACCCTTATGCAGGAAAAAGCAATATGGCTGGCACTTACAATACGGCCGCCAAGGAACAGATTTTCCGCATCCCTTGCATATAAGCATCTGTATGGTATTGGGTAAGGATCTCCTATTCCGCGGTGATATGCAAAAGAGCGGAAGGCTTCTCCGAACTTTTCCATATTTGTAGGCTCAGGAAAGTGCATATCAATACTCCAGGTCAGTGACGCTGTTGCATCATCATATATCACTCTGTTTTCTATGTCATTTTGTGTGAGAATATGGTCCCCCACAACCCGATAGCCTTCTCTTTTGCCACCCACAGGAGACACCCACTTAATTTTGCGATTGGCAAATTTATCCTTGTCCTTGAAGTGATGTTTCTGGAAAGCCCAATTTGAATAGATAGCCCTCAGACCAAAATCACGGATATACTCAATTTCGGCAACCATATCCCGCGCAAATCCCGTTTCCTGCTCCCAATCACCCGAAGTACAATTAAGGCAGGATTCATCATCAAAGCTTAAATTCCAGTCTATATCAGGGAAATCAGAGTATTTAGGTTCTTTTTCCGAATACCAGCGCAAGGAATGTCCCATAACCAGCTTTTGATGCTTGTGGGGCGCCAACGATTCGCCAAACTCGTCTGCCGATTCTCTGCCGTACATAACCTCGCAACCCATTTTGCGTGCAAGTATGCCGTCACCACTGCAATCAGCAAAGCTTGCGGCTGCAATTCTTGTTTTTTGTCCGCTCAGTGTATTTGTACATATCACGGAGGATATTTTATTGCCATTTCGCTCAACATCGGTTACTGCTTCATTTAAGAAAATTTTATAATCTGCCTTTTTTTCTTCACAAACCTCAAAAGCAAAAAGTTTGCGGTTATCCTCAAAATATTCTTTGATGTATTTGCTCGGATCCCCCATGACGGGTGCAATTTCTTTAACAACATTGCCTAGAGCAGGATAGGGAGCTTGATGTATCATGCCACCCATGCAGACACGCACTTCACTGCTGTTGCAGCCGCCAAGCACAGGCCGGTCGTTTATAAGAGCAACATTCACGCCACTGCGAAGCGCGGAAAGAGCTGTACAGATTCCTGCAATACCGCCGCCTACAACAACAAGGTCGAAAGTTTCGGGACAGTCTTGGATTTCTTTCCAGTTAAGCTCTCTTCTCATTTCATCTATATAAGGAACAGCACTGTCCGGAGTTTCATCTGAAGTTGTAAAATAAATGGCATCGCATCTGCCGTTAAAGCCCGTCAAGTCATGAAGTGAGATACGGTGTGTGCCTTTTTCAAGCTGCACTTTGCCTGCAAACTGCCATGCCCAGTCTTTGCCGTTTGTTCCGAGAATTTCAGAAAGCTCAATGCCGTCAAGTTTTATTGTGAACTTTCCTGCAGAGTCCTTTACGTCCCATACAGCAGTCCAATCCCTTGTAAGGGCATAGATGCTGTAGATTCCGTTATCGGTAATTTCAAAATCGGTAAAAGCATCTTCCACCGGATTACCCATTCCGTGTGCCATAAGGTATGCTGAATGTATCGTTTCCATGGATGCGGTATCTATAACCCAACCGCCTTTGTTTTTGAAACTTTCTGCCTCTATTAATATATTATTCATAAGAGCTCTCCTTAAAGTGGATTTACCTGTTTATCAATTCCCCAGACAGTTACATCTTCTACAACTGCTCTTTGTGGAAGGTTTGCTATGTACAATACTGTATTTGCAATATCTTCCGGCAAAAGTTTGTCGGTTGTTTCTCCAATTCCGCACGCACTCTGGAAGCCTGTACTTGCAGAACCCGGCACAACACATGTAACTCTTACATTGTGAGGTTGCATTTCAAGATACATTCCTTTTGAAAAGTTCAGCACACCTGCTTTTGCAGCAGCGTAAACACTCCATGTAGGCCAGCACTGACGGGCACAAACAGAGGAAATATTTATCATTGTACCGCTTTTTTGCTCTTTCATCATAAGTGCAAAGGCACGGCAACCATATATGACACTGTTAAGATTAAGCTTTATTGTTGAGTCTATTTCTTCTGTTGTAAATTCTCTCACTTCTTTTATTGCGATGCCGCCACCGGCGTTATTTACAAGAATGTCAAGCCTTCCGTATTTTTCCTTAACAATCTTTACAGCATTTTCCCAATCTGCAGGATTTGTAACATCCATAGAAAACGCCAAATCACCGCCAACCTCTTTTTTTGCCTGCTCAAGATTTCCACCGTTTCTGGCGGTCATAATGACGATATCCCCGTTATCTTTAAATGCTTTTGCAGTTGCTTTTCCGTAGCCGCTCGATGCGCCTGTGATTAATACAATTCTTGACATGATTTTCAGTCTCCTAATCTATTGGTATTCTAATCTCCCACTCAAAACCTTCTTCTGACATATCAAAAGGATAAACCTCAACTGTGGGTATATTTTTATTTCTTTTCAAGTTCGCCGATGGCAACCATTCATAAATGATTTTGCAGTATATTTCGTTTACGATATCGTCATCCACAGTATTTAACGTAAAACACGCCCACCTTGATGATGGTATTTCCTGACCTTTATCTGATTTTTCTCCTATATTGCAGCTTACGTTTTCACCTTGATTCAGGTAGGACACATAAATTTTGTCCGTATTAAGAGCCTTGTCGGCGCCACTTTCGTAAAAAGCATTCCACACATCCTCACAGCAACAGCTGTCAGTGATGGGGGATATGCCCGAAAATCCGTTTATACAAAACTCATCAGTTTTAATAAGCCTGAAAGGTACATCCTCCCTGCCTGAAATACTTACAGAAAAATTAGGACGGGTAAAAAGATTTATTGTCGGATTTTCATTCAGGCAGGCACTGGGAGCTACACCGTGATGCTCTTTGAATGCTCTTGTGAATGCCGACTGATTTGAATATCCGTATTTTTCGCTTATATGCTGTAAATTCACATTGTCTTTTGTCATAATCTCAGTTGCCGCCAGCGACAGTCGGCGTTTTCTTATATATTCGGAAATGGGACAAGCCACAACAAATGAAAATATACGCCTGAATTCATATAGAGATAATAGCATTTTTGAGGACAACATATCATAGTCTATTTCCTCAGTGATATGAGTTTCTATGTAGTCGATTATATTCTCGATTTTTTGAATTCCATTATACATTTTTTTCACATCCTTTTTTATATTATAACAGATAATTTCAAAAATGGTTTATCTTTTTTTGCACTATAAAGTAAATGCTCGCCTATATCAGATAGACGAGCATTTTCCTATTTAATTTTTTCTGCCTCCGAGAGCATATTTTCAATAAATATCCCGTAACCACGTGTAGGATCATTTACGAGTACATGCGTAACAGCACCGATAAGCTTACCATTCTGGATAATTGGGCTTCCGCTCACGACTGTTGTCAATAGGGGACAACAAATATTTTGAAATTATTTAAGAATTACATGTGTTGTTGGAAGAAAGGAATTATTGTTGTAAGGAAGTAGATATTTTCTATCATAAAGTATTGATACCG
>SVJL01000061.1 GCA_015068985.1 Oscillospiraceae bacterium | reverse complement strand
AGTGAGCTGATAGCCAATAAGATGGCATCTGTTATATATGTATTTGCCCGGAATAAAATCATATTTCGCATTGTGCCAACCGGTGGGTTTTATGTGGGCAATGCTGCCGCGTTCTTGTGTTGGCATGGTATCGACACTTAGCGATGCCACACAGGTGCCGCATCTGCCAAGCTCGTCGAGAGGTTCGTAATATTCGTAGGAAACTGCCGTTATTTCGCTATCGCTAAAATACGGAATATTTTCGTTAATAACCGCATACGGTTCTCCGCAAAACTCGGGCACATCAGAAAGGGGAAATTTTGCACGGCTGATTCCCGAAACAATGGTTATGGTTTGACTTTCACCGTTCCAGCTTACAGAAAGATTGAAGCTTTCGGCAATAAACCTTATCGGAAGCATGGTTCTGCCACCAACAATTATTGGCACCTGATCCAGAATAGCAACAGAGGAATTGCGTTTTGCAAGGTTACTGCCTATTGTAAGCGACACTTTATTGCTTCCAAGCATCACTTCAACCGCACGCTCCGATTCTATCCAGTTAACGCTTCCGCCAAGCTCCGTCATAACTGCCCTCAGGGGCATAAGAGTTCTGCCGTTTTTGATTATGGGAGTTGTTGAAAAGCCCGGGTCAATTTCTTTAACCACTCCGTTAACCGTCATTTCCCTGTTGCCAATTTGCATTGATATGGTAACTCCTGCATCACTTGCAAAAACAGCAGGGCAAAAACACAGATTAAGTGCCATCAAAAAAGTTAACACTACAGCACAAAGCTTTTTCATCGTTTGTTCTCCTTACAATATACATAAATGCTAAAGCAAATTTAATATTATTATAACTCTCCAAACAGGATTTGTCTATAAAATAATTAAATAAATACACAAATTACGGACTTTTGTGAAATAAACAAATGGATTTATGTTTTTTTATGTGTTATAATCAGTTTGCATAAAAATTTTTAAAATAACAAAGAGGTATTTTTATTATGGAGAGCATTAAATTGTCATTTGAAGCGGTTTTTCCGATTTTCGTGCTCATGGCTCTTGGCTATGGTCTCAGAGCATTTAAAGTTGCCGACAAGAAAGCCTTTGATGCCATCAACAAACTGGTGTTCAAAATATTTTTGCCGGTCTTGCTATTTAATAACATATACAAAATATCGTCTCCCGAGGTTTTCAGTATAAGGCTGATTGTGTTTACTTTGGTTTGTATTGCATTTATCTATGTTATGGGTTATCTTGTCGTTTTGTTTTTAACCGACGACAACTCCAAAAGGGGTGTTTTGCTGCAAGCATTTTTCCGCTCCAATTATGCCATACTCGGCGTGCCTCTTGCAGGCTACATATGCAAAGGCTCACAAAGCGGTCTCACATCTCTTATGGTTGCCTTTATTGTGCCGCTTTTCAACATTCTGGCGGTGATAACCTTTGAGCGGTTCCGCGGAAAAAACCCAAGCCACAAAAAAATTATAAAGGGAGTTGTGACCAATCCGCTGATTATTGGTTGTGTGGCAGGTGTGATTATGCTTGCACTAAATATTAAGCTACCTAAAATAATAGAAAAATCCATTGACGATATAGGCAAAATAGCCTCTCCCCTGTCAATAATCGTGTTGGGTGCAGGCTTTACCTTTTCGGCGATGAAGGGATATGTCAAAGAATTATGCGTGATTTCGGCAGTAAGGCTTGTTATTGTGCCCATGATAGCTGTGTCAGCGGCAGTTATGCTTGGTTTTTCAGGTGAAGCTCTTGTGTGCATTCTCATAGCCTTTGCATCTCCTGTTGCAGTGTCATCTTTTGCAATGGCACAGCAAATGGGCGGCGATGAAAAATTAGCGGCGCAGGCAGTTGTCACAACATCGTGCCTTTGCCTGATAACACTGTTTTTATGGATTTTTATTTTAAGCTATTTGGGTTTGTTTTAAAACATATACTCCATACAAAATAATAATACGAGGCAGCCGAAAATCGGCTGCCTCAGTTTTTACTCAATTAAAGAATATTCAAACATTTCGCAGTGAATTTTGCTTCCGATGTCGGCTCCTGGCGGCAAAAGTGCAAGAGCTATGAAGATTTTGTTGCCCGATTCAACATCGGTCAGATATGCATATTCACCCTCTATTGCTGAAAGTATATAGTCTTTTGGTTCCATAAATATGCTCCTTTAGCCGAAAGGGAATAATCCGAACCTCGATTTTAAGATACAAAAATTGCCCTTATCTTCACCAAAATGCTCGATAATCCGTCAGGATTAACTGTGCTTTTGGTTTGATAATAACAATTTTTGATAATCTTAAAATTCTTTGACCTAAAACACGAGTATTTTTGAGGAGTTTTAGGTGCGAAGGACGAAGGAAGGCTGACGCCTTTCAAGGACGACAAACCTAAAAATGCCGAAAATACTGAGTTTTAGGCGGGTTCGGATTATTCTCTTTCGGCAAAATTCAGATTTCTTCTGCAATTGCCACAAGGCGTTTTGCAGCCTTGGCAAGAGAATCCAAAAGGGCATATTCTCTTGCAGAGTGTATGCAACCGCCCTCGACTCCCAAAGAATCAACGCAGGGAATGCCAAACACGGTAACATCTGCCGCATCTGAGCCGCCGTGGCTCATTGCCGGCTCAAGAACCGGAAGTCCGCTGTGCTCAAAAATCGAATTGAGTGTGTCCAAAAGCTTAAGGTTACGTTCTTCCTTTTCCATTGCATAACGACTGCTGATTTGTGTGCAGGTGCATTTGCAGCCCTTAACGTGCTCGGTTGATGCAATTTTTTTAACAGTTTCTCTTATTTCGTCAAGATGCTTTGCTGTTACAAAACGGAAGTTTGCAGTGAAGCTGCAATGACCGGGAACGGTGTTGACCACAGAGCCGCCCTCTATGGTGGCACAGTTGCAGGTTATGCCGCCGTCATCTTTTATTTTGTCAAGCTCCAAAAGCTTTTGAGCCGCATCAACAATAGCATTCGCCCCGGCTGTAGCACAGTTTGACGAATGAGCTTCAATGCCCTCAACGTCGAATTTAAAGGTTGCAATACCCTTTCTTTCAACAATCGCCTTGCCCGCAGGATGACCCTCAAGATTTATAAATGCAACAGAGTCTTTTGCTTTTTCGCATATATAGCCGATGGTAGCCTTATCGGAAAAACGGCTTCCAACCTCTTCGTCTGTCTGCAATAAAAGCTGAATGGGGCGTTTGGTGTAGCCGCATTGGCTAAGAGCATCCATAGCCATAAAAGCTGCCACAACCCCTCCCTTACAATCGGCCACGCCGGGGCCGTATATTTTTGTGTCATCTTTTGTTACCGCCGGTGAACCAAAAAGACCAACGGGGTGAACGGTGTCGATGTGGCCCGAAAAGCTTAAGGGCTCAAGGGAGCTTTCAGCATTCATGGTTATGCACACAACATCCCCCGACACATTATGGCAAAACTTTTCTACCATCCAGCCTTTCTCGGCTGCCATATCTTCAAAATATTTTCCAACCTTATCAACATTTTCTTTGTTGGCAGTCGGGCTTTCGATGTTGCACACATCTTCCCATATCTTTATGTATTTTTCATTGAGCGAGTCAATTTTTTCAAACAATTTTTCGCAGTTCATAAACAAACACATCCTTTGCAGAATCAAAAACACTTTTATTATTATATCACCGCCTCACGCAATTGTAAAGCATTGTCTGTTATGGTGTGAGGCAACATTTTAACATGGTGTTGCCTCAGTAACACCTTTCCGGAAATTAAAAAATTTAATCACATTTACTTTTTGAGTAAAACGTGATATAATATGTGAAAACAAAATCCTCCACGATGACGAAAGGAGAATGAAATGAATATACTGGTTTGTATAAAACAGGTCCCCGGTTCAACCAATGTTGAAGTTGATCCTATTACGGGAGTGTTGAAAAGAGACGGCATTCAAAGCAAAATGAATCCCTATGACCTATATGGATTAGAGCTTGGTTTATCGCTTATCGAAAAATACGGCGGCAAACTTGAAGTTATAACAATGGGCCCTCCGCAGGCAAAGGAAATTGTGAACGAGGCAATTTGTATGGGTGCATCGGGCGGAACAGTGCTTACCGACCGCAGATTTGCAGGAGCCGATGTTCTCGCCACCGCCTATACCATCAGCCAGGGCATCAGAAAGATGGGAGAATTTGACCTCATCATATGCGGCAAACAAACAACCGACGGCGACACCGCTCAGGTCGGCTCGGAAGTTGCGGAATATCTGAATTTGCCAAATGTGTCGAATGTTTTGTCGGTTGAAGATGTAGATGAGAGCAAAATAACCCTTTCGGCATCTATGGATGAAAAACTGGTTGAAATGTCGGTCAAGCTTCCGTGTTTGATTTCGGTAGACGGCGACATCAACTCACCTCGTCTGCCCTCATACAAAATCAAACAAACCCTGACCGACGATATGATAAAATTTGTTTCTCTTGATGATTTCGACGACCAAAATCCTCAGAACTATGGACTTTCAGGTTCGGCAACACAGGTTGAAAGAATTTTTCCTCCCGATAAAAACAAAGAAAAAATAACTATTGGCGGAGATACTGCTCAGCAGGCAGAAAGCCTTTTTGAGCTAATTTCCAAGCTGAAGCTTATATAGGAGGACAAAATGGGACAGCTTAAAATAAATCACAATATGGTCACACCCGAGATTGCCAAAAATCTTGTTGACGTGTGTCCGTTTAATGCAATATCATATTCCGGCAACAAGCTCGACATTTCATCCGCCTGCAAAATGTGCAAAATGTGCGTCAAAAAAGGCGGTGGCGTAATAGAATATGTTGAAGATACTGCAATCGAAATTGACAAAAATGCGTGGAGAGGTGTTTGTGTGTTTGTTGAACACTCCGACGAAAAAATCCACCGTGTTACATATGAGCTTTGCGGCAAAGCAAAAGAGCTTGCGTCGGTTACCGGTCATAGCGTGTATGCACTGATAATCGGCAACAACCTTGATGCAAAAGCCGAAAAGCTTCTCCACTATGGAGTTGACAAGGTATTTGCCTACGATAACCCGGCCTACAAGAATTTCAAAATGGAACCATATGCTGCAGCATTTTATGATTTTATTCAAAAAATCAAACCCTCATCGGTGCTCGTTGGTGCAACAAACCTCGGCCGTCAGCTTGCTCCCCGTGTGGCTGCACGCTGCAAGGCAGGCCTCACAGCCGACTGCACCGTGCTCGAAATGAAATCCAACACCGACCTTGTTCAGATCAGACCTGCATTTGGCGGCAACATTATGGCTCAGATTATCTCCCCCAACACACGCCCCCAATTTTGTACTGTGCGTTACAAAGTGTTTTCCGAACCAAAGCCAACCGCAGATGCAAAGGGCGAAATTATCAAAATGAATATGCCGACAGAAAGCTTGCTTTCGTGCATAGACATTATTTCAACAGTTAAAAAACCCAGAGAGGTGGACATTTCGGAGGCAGATATAATTGTTGCAATCGGCAGAGGCGCAATGAGCGAAAGTGCAAGAAAAAGTGCATCGGAGCTTGCAGAGCTTTTGGGTGGAGTTGTGGCGTGCACACGTCCGTTGGCAGAGAGCAACATTTTCGATGCCAAGCATCAGATTGGTCTTTCGGGCAGAACTGTTAAGCCCAAATTCATCATTTGCTTTGGCATTTCGGGAGCGGTTCAGTTTGCCGCCGGCATGAAGTCGTCCGATTGTATTGTTGCAGTCAACACCGATGCCACAGCACCAATTTTTGACGTGGCTCACTACGCCGTTGTGGCAGATGCAACAAAAATTATGGGTATGCTTATTGAAAAAATAAAGGAGGCAAAGGCAGATGTACAATAAAATTAACGCTTCCGACATACAGGCATTAAAGAAAATTGTCGGCTCAGATTGCTGCCTTTGCGGCAGTGAAATCAACATCGACTACAGTCACGATGAGCTCGGTGGAATCGAAAAAATGCCCGAAGCTCTGGTGAGAGTGCATTCTACCGAAGAAATCTCGGCAGTTATGAAGCACGCGTGGGAAAGAAACATACCGGTAACCGTGAGAGGTTCGGGCACCGGTCTTGTTGGTGCGGCAGTGCCGGTGTGCGGAGGTATACTCCTTGAAACAACAAAAATGAACAAAATTTTAGAGCTTGACCGTGACAATTTCACTGTTACGGTTCAACCGGGTGTGCTTTTGATGGAGCTTGCCGCCTTTGCCGAAGAAAATGATTTTTTGTATCCGCCCGACCCCGGCGAAAAATCTGCAACAATCGGCGGCAACATTTCGACCAATGCAGGCGGAATGAGAGCTGTCAAATATGGAGTTACCCGTGATTATGTACGCTCGCTTACGGTTGTTTTGCCAAACGGCAAAATAGAAACCTTTGGCGGAAAGGTTGCAAAAAACAGCTCAGGCTACAGCCTCAAAGATTTGATAATCGGCTCAGAGGGCACACTTGCCATCATATGTGAGGCAGTGCTAAAACTTGTGCCCCTGCCGCAGGTGTCGCTTAGTCTGTTGGTGCCTTTTGCCGACATGAAAAGTGCCATCGAAGCAGTGCCACAGATTTTCCGTTCAAAAATAACACCAACAGCCATAGAATATATGTCACGAGATACGATTCTGTTTTCGGAAAGCTACCTCGGCAAGCAGTTCCCCGACACCAAAAACGATGCCTACATACTCCTCACCTTCGACGGAAGCTCGGTTTCACAGGTTGAGGAAGATGTTAAAAAGGTTGCCGACCTATGCCTTGAAATCGGTGCAATTGATGTTTATATTGTAGACACCGAAGAGCGCAAAAAATCTGTATGGTCAGCAAGAGGTGCTTTTTTGGAGGCAATCAAAGCTTCAACAACCGAAATGGACGAGTGCGATGTTGTTGTGCCTGTAAACAAGGTTGATGAATTTATCAAATACACCCATCAGCTTGCCGACAGGCTCGGTGTTCGTATTCCAAGCTTTGGCCACGCAGGCGACGGCAATCTTCACGTGTATATTTGCCGCGACAGCCTTTGTGACGAAGAATGGGAAACCAAATTAAAGCAGTGCTTCGACCTTATGTATGAAAAAGCCGAAGAGCTTGGCGGTCTCGTGTCGGGCGAGCACGGCATCGGCTTTGCAAAAAAATCCTATCTCAGAAAGCAATATGGCGACACGCCAATGGAGCTTATGAAAGGCATAAAGAGCGTGTTTGATTCCAAAAACATTCTTAACCCCGAGAAGATTTGTTAGCATAATATCCGGGGAATGTAAAAAAAGTCCAGAACGTCAAAAGCAGAGTTTAAGCTTGTTAATAATTGTAGTTTTTCCCTTAAACACTTAAAAATTAATCTATATGTAGAAAAACATTGTTTTTGCAATGTTTTTCTCTTTATAAATTACTTTTGACTATTGCCAAATATCACCCTCGCAGTACTTTTGTACAGCGTCGGGCTATCGCTCAAAGCAAGGCAAAGCCTTGCTTTGAGTTCGATTTGACAATTCTGAATCATTTTTTCCTATTCCCTCAAAAGGGTCTGTAAAAAATCTCATAGATTTTTACAGACCCTTTGCGTTGGATTAAAAACAGTTCAAAATAGACAAACCGAGCCGCAAACAAGATGCGTTCCCACCTGTGGTAACAACCCGATGGTGTACAAATATACATCGGGGGTGAGGTTTGTCAATATATTTTTTCTACTATTATATATCATCATATTTGGCAATGAGTTTTTTGTATTCATCATAGCCATAAATTGCATTCAGACAATCCAACATCATATTTGACGACATTCGTGCCGGCAAACCAAGCTTTTTTAAAAATGCCGTTCTTTTGGTATGACTGTCGGCACCGCCGCTAAAACCATCGGCACACAAATCGGCTTTTGTAATGAGACGAACTTCATCGGAAGCAGATTCGTCCACAGAGGCAGCATTTTTAAGGGCAGAGAGGATAATATCGTCCGACACTCCTTCAACCCCAAGAAAACCCTCTTTTGAGGGTTTATCCTTGCGTTTTTCTTTTCCGGCAATGTCGGGAATGTAGGCGTGTTTGACATTTTTGCCTTTTAGAACGTTTTTTATGTAGTTGCGAATCTGAAATCCGGCTCTGTCGCTGTCGGTAAAAATGATGATACCGTTTTTGTCGGCAAGGGTTGAGAGCATTCTCATCATAGCCTTGTTTTTGAAAATCATAAAGCCGTCGGTCACAACAATGGTTGTATCTACAAGGCGTGAAAGCTTTATTTTGTCATAATTACCTTCAACAACAATTGCTTCTTTTATTTTGAGCATATTATTCTCCCATTAGTTTCTGAGGCTGTGAATCGGAGCAGGAATACGGCCGCCACGTGCAATGAATGCCTCGCTGGAAGCTTCATTTACGCTCATAACCGGACCTGTGCCAAGGAGACCGCCAAATTCAACAACATCTCCAACTTTTTTGCCGGGTGCGGGAATTATGCGTACGGCAGTGGTTTTGTTGTTAATCATACCGATTGCCGCCTCATCGGCAATTATTGCCGAAATGGTTGAGGCTGAGGTGTCACCGGGGATAACAATCATATCAAGACCGACAGAGCACACACAGGTCATTGCTTCGAGCTTATCGAGAGAAAGTGCACCGCATTTTGCAGCCTCTATCATACCTGCATCTTCGCTGACGGGAATAAAGGCACCACTGAGGCCGCCAACATATGATGATGCAAACACACCGCCTTTTTTGACTGCATCGTTAAGAAGTGCCAAAGCTGCGGTTGTGCCGTGGGTGCCGCACTTTTCAAGACCCATTTCTTCTAATATATATGCAACGCTGTCGCCTCTTGCAGGAGTTGGAGCAAGAGAAAGGTCAACGATGCCAAAGGGAACTCCGAGGCGTTTTGAGGCTTCCATTGCCACAAGCTGTCCCATACGGGTGATTTTGAAAGCAGTTTTCTTGATTGTTTCCGACACTACACCAAAATCGGCACCCTTAACCTTTTCGAGAGCGTGCTTAACAACACCGGGACCGCTAACGCCAACGTTTATGACGCAATCGGGTTCGCCAACACCGTGAAAAGCACCTGCCATAAAGGGGTTATCTTCAACGCTGTTGCAAAAAATTACAAGCTTTGCACAGCCAAAGCCGTTTGTGTTAGCTGTGAGATCAGCGGCTTTTTTTACTGTTTCGCCCATAAGCTTTACTGCATCCATATTTATGCCGGCTTTAGTGTTGCCAACATTAACGGAAGAACACACAATATCGGTGCAAGCTAAAGCTTCGGGAATTGAATCAATTAAAATTTTGTCACCCTTGGTAAAGCCCTTGTGAACCAAGGCAGAGAATCCGCCCAGAAAATTTACGCCAACCTGCTTGCCTGCACGGTCCAGTGCTTTTGCATATTCAACATATGATTTTGCATCGGAAGCACCTGCAACAAGAGAAACAGGAGTTACAGAAATTCTTTTGTTAATGATTGGAATACCAAGTTCTTTTTCGATACTCTCGCCTGTTGACACAAGATTTTCGGCTTTTTTGCATATTTTGTCATATATTTTTTGGGTGGCTTTGTCCGCATCTGAATCGGCACAATCCAAAAGTGAAATACCCATTGTTATTGTGCGGATATCAAGGTGTTCGCTGTCGATCATATGCATTGTTTCTGCAAGTTCGTTTTTGTTAATCACAATAGCACCGCCTTTTTATATTCTGTGCATAGACTCAAAAATGCTTTCGAGCTGAATGCGGATGTCGACGCCAAGTTTTTTGCCCTCAACTTCTAAACATTCTGATAAAGCATCGAAGCTTGTTGAAATTTTGTCGATGTCTACAATCATCATCATTGTAAACATATCTTGCATAATTGTCTGGGAAATATCCAGAATATTCACATTATTTTCGGCAAGAATTTTGGTCACTCCATAGGTGATACCAACCTTATCTTTGCCAAGAACTGTTATTATTGCTCTTTTCATATTGTATACACACTCTCTTTCTATTTGTTTTGTCTTGCACGGACAACCTCATATATCATAAGCGCTCCGGCAACAGATGCATTAAGTGATGAAATTTTTCCAAGCATTGGAATACGAACCATAAAGTCGCATCTTTCTTTAACCAGATGAGAAATACCCTTACCCTCGTTGCCGATTACTATTGCAACAGCACCCGAAAAATCGTGGGTGTGGATTGTGTTTTCGCCGTCCATATCGGCTCCAACGACCCATACATTTTCTTTTTTGAGCTGTTCGATTGTCTGGGCGATACTCGAAACCTTGGCAACGGGAGTAAACTCAACTGCTCCCGCCGAGGTTTTGGCAACGGTGGCACTTAGGCCAACACTGTTGTGCTTGGAAATTATAACCCCGTGAACACCTGCGGCATTGGCACTTCGGATAATTGAGCCGAGGTTGTGAGGGTCGGTTATGTCGTCACAAATGACTATGAACGGTTGTTCTCCCCTATCACGGGCAATTTTTATGATTTCGCCAACGCTCACATATTCCTTGGCTGCCACATAGGCTATGACACCCTGATGAGCGTGACCTGATGCAATTTTGTCGAGTTTTGCTCTTTCAACATAGGAAACTGCTATGCGTTTTTCTTTGGCAAGGGCAAGTATTTTTAGAATGGAGCCGTGCTTTTCGCCTGTCTGAACCAAGATTTTGTCGATAGTGCGACCGGAGCGAAGAGCCTCCATAACCGGATTTCTGCCCTCAATTTTATCGGTTGCTTTATTTTCTTCAAATCCCATAATATCCTCCGTGATTTATTTAAAGCTTTTAAAAGTGTGTGGCATAGGTTGGATGAGCACAAGGAAGATAACACGCCATTCATATGCATTTCTTCGCTCTTGGTGCTTATCTTGCCTTGGGTATTAGAGGATTAATTGACCTTAATTACAAGATAAATTATTGTTTAGCGGTGAGATGAAATTGAGCTGAAGCGTTGCCTCCCTTGTGTAAAGGGAGGGGGACCAAGCTTTGCTTGGTGGAGGGATTGTAAATAAATTTTTTAAAAAACAACCCCTCAGTCAGCTTCGCTGACAGCTCCCCTTGCACAGGGGAGCCTTTCGCTCTAACCTAAGCAGTTCTATAAACAATAATTTATAAAAATCAAGTACTCATCGAGTTGCAGAAAAAGATTATCAAACCGAAGGCTTTGGCATATATTCTTCCATATGCTCACCCAACTTA
>SVJL01000060.1 GCA_015068985.1 Oscillospiraceae bacterium | reverse complement strand
CTCGCAAATGCGTCAGCATTAGCTGCGTTTTTGCCTTGCATTGCCGCAAAAACACAGCACCGAAAATTCTTTGAACCTAAAACAAAGAAAAATTGTGACTTTTCAAGGCGGAAGGTCGAAGGAATACTGGCGTATTTCGAGACCGACAACGAAGTAAAGGTGCTATTTTTCTTGTTTTAGGCGAGTTCGGATACTAACGCAACTGCTTAACAGAAAAACAGAGTCGCGAGGGGGAACGCTGACTCTGTTTTTCTGTGTTTTAAGGATTTTATAAGTTTATGGAGATTGGTGTAAGGCCAGAAAACCAACACGTTGTTTTCTGTCTACGATTATATGTTAACACACATATGTATCACGTGTATGAATAGTTTGTGAATAAACTGTGAATTTTAAAGCATCTCAATGCTTCTGTCCAAAATACCTTTTATAAAGGCGATGGCTGTGCCGTAGTTGGTGAATGGGATGTTTTCGTCAATTGCTCTTTTCATTCGGTGTTGCACTTCTTTTTCGGTTATCATACAGCCTCCGCAGTGAATTATGAGAGAGTATGATGAGAGGTCATCGGGAAAAGCCGAGCCGGAGGCAAATTCAAACTTAACATCGGCCTTTGTATATTCTTTTATCCACGCTGGAAGCTTAACCGTGCCAATGTCTTCACACTGGCGGTGATGAGTACAGCCCTCGCAAACAAGAACTTTGTCGCCGTCTTTCAGGTCGGCGATTTTTTTAGCTCCGCAAACAGCTGTGTGCAAAAAGCCTTTCATTCTTGCCATCAATATGGAAAAAGATGTGAGTCTGATATCATTAGGGGTTTGTTGGCTAATCTTGCCAAACACCTGTGAATCGCACACAACAATTGACGGCTTTTTTAAAAGAGAATCCAAGGTTTCTTTGTAGGTTGTATCTTTGGTAACAAAAGCTGAAGCACCTGCGTCTAAAAGGTCTCTGATAACCATTTGCTGAGGCAGAATCAGCCTTCCCTTTGGAGCACTCTTGTCAATTGGTACAACAAGCAGAGCTACGTCGCCCTCTTCTACTAAATCTGATATCAGAACAGGTTCGGAGCGGCTTTCTCCAAAAGATGCCATCTTCTCTTTAAGCTCTTCAATTCCCTTTCCTGTTTCGGCCGACACGGCAATTTCGTTTTCTTTTGCCTCATAATTTTCAAAAAGGTCTGCTTTGCTTCTTACAATAAGATAGGGAATGTTTTTTTCTTTAAAAAGCTCAATCATCTCTGTCTCTTGTGCCAAAAGCTCTCTTCCTGCCTCGCACACAAGAAGTGCAATATCGGTTTTGGCAAGAATTTCTTTTGTTTTTTTCACTCTTTTTTCGCCAAGCTCGCCAATGTCGTCAAAGCCGGGAGTGTCAATTATCACAACAGGCCCGAGAGGAAGAAGCTCCATAGCCTTTGTAACGGGGTCGGTTGTTGTGCCCGCAGTGTCCGACACAACCGAAATTTCCTGATTTGTTATGGCATTCACAAGGCTTGACTTACCGGCATTTCTGAGACCGAAAAAGCCAATCTGGGTTCTGTTTGATGATGGTGTAGAATTCATATTTATTCGCTTCTCTTTCAGTGTTTATTGTAATTTGGGGCGGATTAAAATGTGTAACTTATGTTATCTCATTCTTTTTCGGTTATAACATTTGAATATGCAGTTTTTGCACTAACTCCGTTGAGCTTTCCAAGCTTTCCGGAAATGGTGTTGATAATATCCTGAGGTGCATCAACCGCAATGCTTATGATGTGAATATCTTTTTCTCTGTAGGGCAGACCCATTCTGCCAATGATGTGGCGACCGTATTCGTGTAACAGGGCGTTGAGCTCATCAACCGAATCCATATCTTCCACAATAATTCCTATAACTGCTACTCTTGTTTCCATAATACCCTCCAAAAGTTTTTATTCCTGCTTTGCGGCTTTAGCAACCGCTTTGGCAAGCTGGTCGGGGCATGATGTTGCCTTAAAGCCGCACTTTATGCCCGACAAAAGACTAACAACATCTTCAACGCTTCTTCCCTCGCACAATCTGGCAAGACCTTGAGTGTTGCCTGCACAGCCGCCAACAAAATTGACGTTTTTAACTATTCCGTTTTCCACCTCAAAGGTGATGTTTTTAGAACAAACGCCGCTTGGTTTGTAGCTGTATTCCATAGTTCTTTTCCTCGTTTCTGCTTTATTTTTTACCTTTATTAAAAAAATTATTAATAATTTTTAACTGTTATATTTTACCAAATAATTATAAATCCTTTTAATAGCTTTGTCAACCTGGTAGCGGTTAGTTGAACTATTATAAATTATTGTTTATAGGTGAGAAGAAATCAGGCTGAAGCGTTGCCTCCCTTGTGTAAAGGGAGGGGGACCAAGCTTTGCTTGGTGGAGGGATTGTGAATAACTTTCTCAGAAAACAATCCCTCAGTCAGCTTCGCTGCCAGCTCCCTTTACACAAGGGAGCCTTTCGGAACGAGCAAGCCCGTTCCCTACAATCGATGAATTTAATTTAGGATTGTAGGGGTGGGGTTCCATCCCCACCCGTTATTTCGGGAGGGCACGGAGACCCTCCCCTACAAACCAACAACCTTAACAATGCTATAAACAATAATTTATCTTAAACTAAAACTTCATCAAAATAATTAAAAACATTTCAATAAAATGTGGAAAAATATCTGACTGTGTGTTATAATATATTTGTATAAATTTATTCTTCTGACAGGAGACCTGACAATGGTATCAAAAATTAATTCCGGTGCTGTGTTTGGGCTTGATGGCTACATAATAACCGTTGAAGCCGATATGTTCACAGCTCTCCCCGGCATAGATATTGTCGGCCTTGCCGACACAGCAGTTAAAGAATCGAAGGAACGTGTTAAGGCAGCGCTCAAAAATTCCGGCTATGCAGTTCCGCAAAAAAGAGTTGTTATTAACCTTGCTCCTGCAGGTACAAAAAAGAACGGCCCATATCTGGATTTGCCCATAACCGTTGCCGTTTTAATGGTGTCGGGTCAGCTTGTGTGCGACGCAATAGGCGACTTTTTGCTTCTTGGCGAGCTTGCTCTCGACGGCAGCCTCAGAGCAGCCGATGGCGTTTTGCCAATGACTCTTGAAGCCCGCAAAAAAGGAATCAAAAAAATTATTGTGCCAAAAGACAACGCGATGGAAGCTGCAATTGTAACCGATTGCGAGGTTTATGGCGCAAGCTGTCTTGCCGAGGTTGTTGCGCATCTTTCGGGCGAAGCTCAGATGACTCAGGCAAAGGTCAACATCGACGACGTTTTTGTGCCCACATCTGCCTTTGATGCCGACTTTGCCGACGTTAAAGGTCAGGAAAGTGCCAAAAGAGCCCTGGAGGTTGCTGCTGCAGGAGCCCACAACTGCCTTATGATAGGCTCTCCCGGTTCGGGCAAAACTATGCTTGCCAAACGTCTCCCGTCAATTTTACCCGATTTGTCCTTTGAAGAAGCTCTTGAGGTTACCAAAATCTATTCAATTGCAGGCAAGCTGCCTCATGGCAGTGCGCTCATCACTCACCGTCCGTTCCGTTCACCCCATCACACGGTGTCGAGCGTTAGCATAACCGGAGGAGGCTCGGTGCCAACTCCCGGTGAAATCAGTCTTGCTCACAGAGGTGTGCTGTTTTTAGACGAGTTTCCCGAATTTCGCAAAGATGCAATCGAGGCCATGCGTCAGCCTCTTGAAGATGGCGAATTTACCGTTTCGAGAGTTGCCGGCACTGCAACCTTCCCGTCAAGCGCAATGCTGATAGCAAGCATGAATCCGTGTCAGTGCGGATATTTTGGCGATAGTGCCCGTGAATGCAATTGCACCCCTCTTTCAATCCAAAAATATATTGGCAAAATATCGGGCCCAATGCTTGACCGCTTCGACATTCAGATTCAGGTCAGTGCTGTAAAATATGAAGATCTTGCCCAAAGAAGAGGCGGCGAGAGCTCTGCCGAAATAAAGGAGAGGGTGGCAAAAGCCAGAGAAATTCAGCTAAACCGCTATCGCAACATGGGAATTTTTTCTAACTCTCAGCTCTCGGCAAGCGGGATTGAAGAGTTTTGTGCCATTGACGAAACAGGCAAAAATCTTTTGAAAGACGTGTTCACAAAGCTTGGTCTTTCGGCAAGAGCACACTCCCGAATTTTAAAGGTTGCACGCACCATTGCCGACCTTGCAGGTGAGGCCGACATTTCAACGGTTCACCTTGCCGAAGCAATCCGATATCGAAGCATTGACAGCAGGTTCTGGTTCAGATAGCCTTTGAAAGTTGGAACTATTTAATCCGCATTTACCGTTACTCTTCTCCGCACCAAATTTGCTTCGCCTCATGAGTGTGCTCCGAAGAGCAACAGTAAATACGGATTTGTGAAAAACTATAGGTATGCTCACTAACCACCCAATCAGCTGTTTTTGTTCGGCAAAAATGCAGATTTTTAAAATGTCAAAGTTCTAAGTTTTTTCATAAACCCGAAAGGAAGAATAATCAAATGTATAAGTTTATCAACACTCTTTTAAACATTATTCTGTGTATCATCATTCCATACGCACTGGTCTCCCTCGCCATTCGCCACTACGGTCTTGGAATGGGGCTTGGCGTTATGATTCTTATTTGCGTGGCTCTCTTTTTGTATTTGAAGCCAAGAATCTATACCATAATTGGCCGCCGAAAGTATTTTGAAGATCACGAAGCAGGCTTCAAATGGTTAGAAAAAGCCTACGACACCGGCAGAATGTCTGCTCAGCAATCTCTGATTTATGCCTATCTTCTTATTCGTGACGGCGAAATTGCCAAAGCAGAAAGACTCATCACAAGCGTTATTCATCAAAAAAAAGACAAGCTCACAAAGCAAAATCTTCTTGCTGCCGACCTTAACATAGCAATAATCCGCTGGAAGCAAAACAACCTTGACGCCGCAATCAAAAAAATGGAAGAGGTGTATGCCGAGGGCTACCGCTCCACTGTTCACTATGGCACTCTTGGCATATTCTACATTTTGAACAATCAGCTTGACCGTGCAGAGGAATTTTGCCTTGAAGCCTTCGACTATAACCCCGGCGATGCAAGCATAAGAGATAATCTGGGGCTTGTGTATATGGAAAAAGGCGATATCGATAAGGCAAAAGAAATTTATGATGCACTTTTTGAAGAAACCGAGCCCAACTTTATTGAAGCATTCTACAACTATGCAAGAGTGCTCGAAGCAAAAGGCGACTATCAAAAAGCGGTTGAGTATTATCAAAAAGCAATGGGTTGCCCCGAAAAATATTTGTCAACCGTGAAAATGTCTCAGGTTGAATATGCTCTTTCAAGAGCAGAAGAAAGGATTTTTTAGGAACTGCCCGATAGGAGAATGGTATGAAGTATGTATTTTTTGATTGTTTTGCCGGCTTCACAGCACCAATGGCTGCCGCCGCTTTGGCAGACATGACAGCTGGCGGTGAGCTTTTTTCCAAAATTGCCGCCTCGCTTCCAAATCTGGGCGGAAAAATTTGTGAGGTTAAGAGATGCTCAATGGAAGCCGCCATTGCCGAGTTTTCGCTGAATTGTCAAAGCGAAAGAATCACGTCAGACGAAATTTTGCTTTTGTGCAACCAAACTGCCGTCGGCAAATATGCACACTTACAGCTTGAAAGGTTTTATGCTGTCAGAGCAGAGGCTCGGTCTATCAAACCGGCAGATGCGGTTTTTGATTTGGCAACAGAGCTTCCCATAATTGCCTCGGCGGCATTTGTGTTTGAAACGCTTTTCTCCCTTGAGGCAGAAAAAATCTATGTGTCAAAAATTCTTTGCTCCAATGCACACCGTCTTGGCGAGAACGGGTTTTCGCCTTTCACAACGGCAGAAACCATATACACCTGCAAAAAATACAAATTAGACACTTCTGCCTCTCAGATAGAGGCAGAGCTCACCACCGAAGACGGAGCCGCTCTTTTGGCAAGCCTTGGTGCAACAATTAAAGCTTCTCCTCTTGGTAACATTATAAAAATCGGCTACGGAGCAGGTAAAGAAGATTTTGCAAACACACCCAACATTCTGAGAGGGGTGTGGGGTGACGAAGACGAAGGTGCAATTGTTTTTGAAGCAGAGCTTGCAAATTTATTTACCGAATTTGCCACAATGGAGGCATAAATGAAAAAAGTTGTAATCAAAAAAAATGATGCCGGACAAAGACTCGACAAATTTTTGTTTAAATTTTTCGATTCAATTCCTGCATCGCTTGTTTATAAGGGCATACGCAAAAAACGCATAAAGGTCAACGGAAAAAAGAGCGAAAACAACTATCAGCTCAAAGAGGGCGATATTTTGGAGCTCTACATTAACGATGAATTTTTTGAATCAAAAGAAAAAAAGGACGACGAGTATAAAACACTTGTTCCAAATGTTTCGGTGGTGTATGAAGACGAAAACATTCTTCTTGTAGACAAAGCCGCCGGAGTCAGCGTTCACGATGACGAAACCGAAACAAAAAACACTCTTATCAATCACATAAAAGCCTATCTTTATCAAAAAGGCGAATACAACCCCGACGAAGAAAATTCATTTGCCCCCGCTCTTTGCAACCGAATCGACCGCAACACAGCCGGCATTGTTATTGCCGCAAAAACTGCGGCGGCTCTGCGTGTGATGAACGAAAAAATCAAAAACCGCGAAATCGAAAAATACTATCTTTGCCTTGTGCAGGGAAGATTACATGACAAAGAAAAAACCCTTAAATCATATATGGTCAAAAACGAGGCTCAAAACAGGGTTTATGTTCACAACCAACCGATAGATGGCGGCAAAACAGCCATAACTCACTATCGTGTGCTGAAAGAGGGGGCTCTTACCTCCCTTTTGGAGGTTGAGCTTCTCACAGGAAGAACCCACCAGATAAGAGCTCATATGGCATCAATTGGCCACCCCCTTGCCGGTGACGGCAAATACGGTACCAATGAATTTAACAAAAAGGTTGGTATGAAGCATCAGGCTTTGTATTCTTATAAGCTGAAATTTGCGTTCTCCGACGAAAACGAGCTTTCGTATTTAAACGGCAAAAGCTTTGAAGTAAAAAATGTGCCTTTTGCATCAAATGTGCCGTAACCGGCGAAAAAACTCTTGGTGATGACCTGACTAACTTTCCTGAAGTGTTTGCATCGCCGGCAGATATGGCAGGAATCCAAAAGCTTATAGATGCATACCTTTTCGATTAATCAGGAAAACAGTCTTATTCTTACATACAAAACAAAAAAAGGTCTATAAAATCTCTGTGATTTTATAGACCTTTTTTGAGAAATAGAATAATACGTCCTAAGTTGGATGAGCATAAAGAAGAAATCTAGATTTGTGAGCCACTCGTTCTATTAGCTTCTCTTTGCAACTGGATGAGTACTTGATTTTTATAAATTATTGTTTATTGGTGAGATGGAACTAGGCTAATGCGTTGCCTCCCTTGTGTAAAGGGAGGGGGACCAAGCTTTGCTTGGTGGAGGGATTGTGAATGACTTTTTCAAAAAACAACCCCTCAGTCAGCTTCGCTGACAGCTCCCCTTACACAGGGGAGCCTTTACACCGCTAAACAATAATTTATCTTATAATTAAGGTCAAATAATCCTCTAATACCCAAGGCAAGATAAGCACAGATGAGCAAAGAAAAGCATATGGTTGGCGTGTTATCTTCCTTATCGTAATCCAACTTATGTCATCGCATTTTTAAAATTAAATTTGACTTTTTTTCATAGCTCTTTTATACACTATAACAAACATAGCAATCAACGCAATGTCTGTGACAATCCAGCTTACGGGATACACCAAATATATGGTTTCAAGGCTGCGGAATGCTTTAAACACAGTGAAAATCCACCCCATTCTCACAACGCACACACCAAAAATTGAAATCAGCATAGGCACAATCGACTTGCCCATACCTCTCAAGCAGGCACTTGTTCCCATCATTATCATACCAAGTGATGTGAGGGGAATTATATAGAGCATTCTGGTGCATCCGATTGCAACTGCTTCGGGGTTATTTGGAATAAACAGAGTTATGATTGGTTCTCTGAGAGGAACCAAAATTGATGCAAGAATCAGCATTGCCACAATTCCCATGGCATTTGCCAGATAAAAAACAGATTTTATTCTCTTGTATTTTCCGGCTCCGGTGTTCTGACCCGAAAAGGTGAGAGCTGCCTGACAAAAGCCCTCCTGAGTGTAGCTGGCATAGGCTTCAATTGATATTGCCGCTCCGTTTCCGGCAACGGCACTTGAACCGAAAGAATTGAGCGACGACTGCACAACAACGTTTGATATTGAAAACATGGCACTCTGAATCCCTGCCGGAAGACCAAGTGCAATTATTCTTTTAAATTCCTTTGCTCTTATTCTCACCTTGGAAAGGCTGATTGTGCAGCAGTTGTGACTGTGACAGAGAGTGTAGAGCACAAGAGACGATGATATCACATTCGACGCAACTGTTGCAATTGCAACACCGTCAGAATCCATACCAAACCCTACCACAAAAATCACATTCAAAATAACGTTTGTCACGCCGCCCATAAAAAGATATATTAAAGGCCTTTTTGTGTCGCCCATACACCTTAAAATTGCACTGCCGTAGTTGTAGAGCAAAATAAACGGCGCTCCCATAAAATACAATCGCATATACTTAACGGCATACTCTATGTTTTCTTCAGGCGTGCCCATAAGCGTAAGCACAGGGCGAGAGAGCAAAACTCCGGCTATTCCAACGGCAATTCCGCCAAAAAAAGCAGTGGCAACTGCATTGTGAGCGTACCTGCCGGCTCCTGCCTCGTCGCCTGCTCCGATACACTGAGAAATTGCCACCGCCGCACCAATGGACAATCCGTTAAAAAGGCATATGATGAGGTTAACAAGCGACGCCGTTGAGCTCACTCCGCCCAAAGCCTCAGCACTTGCCCATCTGCCCACAATAACCGAGTCGGCAGTGTTGAAGGTTTGTTGCAAAACACCCGACAAAATAACGGGAATTGCAAACATAAGCAGTTTTTTCATCATTGGACCGCTTGTTACATCAAGAACCTGCCTTGACTTACTCTTTCCAAAAATCACTTGAATCACTCCGTAATATTTGTATATCAATAATTCTCGGGCGTATATTTAAACTCGCCCTGTTTCATATGATTTTTAACAATTTTAAGCTTGAATGTGTCTTCCGATACAATCCAATTCTGACACACAAGTTGTTTTTTATCTTTTACAGCATCCTTTAGCTCCGATTCAATTTTGGCTTCAATAATCTCAGGATCGCCATATTTTGCAAGCTGGCGGTAGGTTGGAGTGAGAAGATGGTTTTTGTGCTGCAAAAAGAGCTTAATTCCAAGATAAAGCACAATTGCCAGAAGCACTGCCACAAAGGTCAAATCAAAAATCTCACTTTCCATTTCCAGACCTCGTGTGTCGAGCATATATTCGCTTATTTCATCATCGGGACTAAAGCCTGAATTGTTGGCTATTTCGTGGGCAATAATGAGGGGGATATCAACAAATATGCCATCAATCACATTAAGCTCTTCAACTTTTGTGTGAGGATAGGCTAAAACAAGAGTGTCTTTGCCGCCTATTTTTGCCACATACAAAACCGACGAAACATCCTCGCCCTCGTGGTCGTCGCCTGTCTGGGTTGTTTTGTTGGCAAATTCGACGGGGAGTCTTTTTGCATCTTCAATCTCAACCTCAAACTCATATTTGTTGCCCTGCCAATAGCTGTCGGGGCGCAGAGCATAGTCGTTTATGGTGACGTTGTCGTTGCGGTGAAGCTCAAAAGGCTCTCCAACCGCAATGTTACGGGTTTCGGAGGCATACAGACTCTCGTCAAACGAAACAGCCCCCTCAAACACATTTATAATATATTCGCTGCAAGCAAAAGCGTACCAAATGAGAAACAGCACCAAAATAACTTCTATAACAAGAAATTTTCTGCGATGCTTTACCATCGAACCATATATTACTCCCTGCTCACGATTTTTATTTGTCATTTGCTTTCTTCCTTTACAAATTGGTTATACACATCTCTTTTCGACATTCCCCTGTCGGCTGCCGCTTTTTTGATGGCTTCCTTTTTGTCGATTCCCTCTGCAATGAGCATATTAACGTGTTCTGTCACCGACAAATTCTCAAATTCCGATGCGGCTTCTTTTTTCTTTTCGTTGCAATCTTTGCCCTCTATAATCAACACATATTCACCCTTGGGACTATTGACTTCATAATATTCCAGGGCTTCGTCGAAGGTCATAATCATTGCCTGCTCGTGAATTTTGGTCAGCTCTCTCACAATGCTCACTCGTCTGTTGCCAAAATATTTTCTCATATCGGCAAGGGTACGCACCAGCTTGTGGGGTGCTTCATAAAAAATCAGGGTTCTTTCATCATCGGCAACCGATTCTAAATGCTCAAATCTGCTCTTTTTGTTGACCGACAAAAAGCCCTCAAAAGCAAAGCGTGAGGTGTTCTGACCGGAAATAATGAGGCCGTTTATGAGGGCAACTGCACCGGGCACCGGCACAACCCTGATTCCCTCTTCAATACACATTCTCACAAGGTCCTCGCCGGGGTCGGATATTGCAGGAGTGCCTGCATCGGTTACCAGTGCAACCGATTTGCCGCTCTTTAGCTCCGACACAATATATTCGCCTTTTTCTTTTTTGTTGTGTTCATAGTAGCTGGTAAGAGGCTTGCTTATTCCAAAATGATTGAGTAGCTTCAGCGAGTGACGGGTGTCCTCGCAAGCCACCATGTCACACTCCTTCAGAGTGTTTAAGCATCTGACGGTGATATCGTCAAGGTTGCCAATGGGTGTGGCACACAAATAAAGAATTCCAGTATCCATATTAAATATCCTGTTCCTAACTATTAATGGTTTGAACTTCTTTACACGTCATTCGCCAAGCAATTGCTTTTGTGCGTATTTGCTTATCGGTTTTAAAAATCAATTTTTTTGCCGAAAATCAATGCAAAACCAGTTTCCGATACATTGCATTGATTTAGAAAATTCTGTTCGACGGCTGATAGCCGAAGTTAATTTTTGTTCGGCAAAAAATGCAGATTTTTAAAATGCCAAAGGCAAGATAAGCACCGGAAGCTAAAAAAGCTGCTGGTTGGCGGATGAAACATAAAAAAATCCAAAACTCCAATGGCTAGCCATTGGAGCATTATTCGAACTCCGATTTTAAGATACAAAAATCGCTCTTATTTTCACCAAAATGCTCGATAATCCGTCAGGATTACCTGTGCTTTTGGCTTAATAATAACAATTTTT
>SVJL01000059.1 GCA_015068985.1 Oscillospiraceae bacterium | reverse complement strand
GCCGCTTAAAATGTGAAACATAAATCCGAAATCGGTAAACAGCACTCCAAAAATTCCAACAGAGATTATGTAGGTTAAGGGAATGATTGGTGTGATGACCCGCTTAATCAGCAAATACGCTCCGCCAAGAAGTATGAGCAGAACCGAAACCTCGCCGATACAACCGCCAACGTGACCAAAAAACAAATCCCAGTTTGATGCAAGGTCGCCGCCGTTTTTGATAACATTAAGGGGAGTTGCAGAAGATGTTGCATCAATTGCACCAAACCAGCCTGCAGGGTCTGACGGTGCCGAAAAGCTCGTCATTGCCACCGGCCAGCAAGCCAGAAGAAAAGCTCTTGCGGCAAGTGCCGGATTAACAAAATTCTGACCCAATCCGCCATAGAAGCATTTAACAACAATTATGGCAAATATATCGCCTATAACCAAAAAGTAAAGCGGAATCTCGGGAGGCATCGAAAAAGCTAACAATATGCCGGTAACAACCGCACTCAAATCACCTGTTGTGTTTTTTTGCTTGGTTGCTTTGTTCCACACATATTCAGAAAGCACACAAAATGCGACAGAGGTTATAACTGTAACCAAAATCTGCGGTCCAAAGAAATACATACCTCCGAGCAGTGCGGGGATTAGTGCAATTATAACATCCCTCATAATGTTTCTTATATTATTTGCACCGTGGATGTGCGGTGTAAATGATACTGTAAGTTTATCCATTTGTTGCACCTCATTTCTTGCGGCTTGCCGCAATTTTTCTTTTTGCAAGCTTGATTCTTTGAGTAATATGGTTTCCTGACGGGCAGGTAAATGAGCACACACCGCACTCGATGCAGTCCATAACATCATATTTAAGACAGGTTTCCATATCACCGATTTTTGCAAAGCTGTTGAGCTGAACAGGCATAAGTCCCATTGGGCATTTGCTCACGCATTTTCCGCATCTTGTGCAGGCAACTTCCTCGTCAAGGTTAACCTCTTCTTTTGTGAGAGCAAGCACTGCAGATGTGCCCTTGATTGCCGGAACGTTGAGCGAGCTTTGGGCAAGGCCCATCATCGGACCGCCTGCAATAACTTTAACAGTTTTTTCTTCGTCATATTCTGCTGTTTTTAAAATATCATCAAATCCGGTTCCCAGTCTCACATAATAGTTGCCGGGGTTTTTAACAGCCATACCCGATACGGTTACAACTCTTGTGAAAACCGGCTGACGGAATTTAATTGCATTATACACGGCTGTGCAGGTGTCGATGTTGTCAACAACAACCCCAACATCGGCAGGCAGCTTTCCTGATGGAACCTCTCTGCCGGTAATTGCCTTAATAAGATGCTTTTCACTACCCTGAGGATATTTTGTCTTGAGCGGACACACTTCAACACCCTCGTAGTTTTTAGAAAGCTTCGTCATAATGTCAATAGCCTCAGGCTTATTGTTTTCAATACCGATGCAGGCTTTCTTAACACCAAGAATGCTCATAATCTGCTTGATTCCTTCAAACACAAGAACGGGAGTTTCGAGCATAACTCTGTAGTCAGAGGTGAGATATGGCTCACACTCGGCACCGTTAATAACAAACGTGTCAATCTTTTTGTCGGCAGGAGGATTAAGCTTAATATGAGTGGGGAATGTTGCACCGCCAAGACCAACGATGCCTGCTTTTTTTACCAAGTCAAGTTTTTCCTGTCTGGTAAGTGTGTTTTCATCGTCATACTCTTTTATTGTATCCACCTTTGTGTCCTGAAAATCGTTTTCAATCACAACACTCATAACATTTGTTCCGTTTGTGTGAAGCCTTTTTTCAACGGCAACAACCTTGCCCGACACGGTGGAGTGCACAGGTGCCGACACAAAAGCATCGCTTTCGCCTATAACCTGACCCATAAGCACGCTGTCTCCAACCTTAACAGTTGGTGTGCATGGAGCACCAATGTGCTGGCTCATAGGATAAACCATAATTTTTGATGGTTCCATCTTAACAATTGGCTTGTCTTGCGTGAATTGCTTGCAATCGTGAGGATGTGTTCCACCTCTAAATGTTTTGAATTTCACGGGTATACCTCCTTATTTATGTTCGTTTAGCAGTTTATTTTTGATTTCCCAAAGCTTAGGTGATAAATCAACGTAATAATCGTGCGGGTTTTCAAATCTTTTAACTTCGTCCCACAAGGTTTCAACCTGAGATGCACAGTATGCTCTGAGGGTTTCAATGTCGGGCGATTCATAGATGCACTTGCCCTTGTCAAAAATCTTAACCAACAAATCTTTTGCATAATAGTCGGTAACAATTTTTCTTTTCCATGTGTGCTTAGGATCAAAAATTTCATAATCGCTTCCATCCGGAAGTTCCTCATCTGCAAGCATAAGCACATCGGCAATTGCCTTTCCGGTTTCGTTTGAATATAGTCTGACAACACGCTTACTGCAAGGAGTTGTAATTTTTTCAACATTCTCCGAAAGCTTGATTTTTGGAATTTCAACGCCGTTGTCATAAACTGCAGTCAGCTTATATACCCCTCCAAACACAGGCTCCGACTTGGAGGTTATGAGTCTTTCGCCAACACCGAATGAATCAATCTCCGCTCCTTGGGTTATAAGGTCTCTGATAATGTATTCATCAAGTGAATTGCTGATAACAATTTTAATGTGTTCAAGTCCGGCTTCGTCAAGGGCTTTTCTAACCTTTTTGGTAAGGTATGTTATGTCGCCGCTGTCAATTCTTACTCCGCCGGTCATATGTCCGTTGGGAATCAGATATTCCTTAAACACTTTAATAGCATTAGGCAGGCCCGATTTCAAAACGTTATATGTGTCAATCAGAAGTGTGCAATTGTCGGGGTATGTTTTTGCGTATGCCATAAATGCATCAAGCTCTGTGGGAAACATCTGAATCCAGCTGTGAGCCATCGTGCCGAGAGCCGGTGTTTTATACATAACGTCCGAAATTGTGCACGCAGTTCCTGCACAACCGGCAATGTAGGCAGCACGTGCACCGTTAATTGCTCCGTGTGGTCCCTGAGCACGTCTGGAGCCAAACTCCATAACAGGCCGTCCTTTTGCAGCTCTCACAATACGGTTTGTCTTTGTGCCAATGAGGCTCTGGTGGTTAATTGTAAGCAAAACCATGGTTTCGATAAACTGAACCTCAATTGCAGGTCCTATAACCTTAACAATTGGTTCGTGCGGAAAAATTGGCGTTCCTTCCTCAATTGCCCACACGTCCGAAGTGAATTTGAAGTTTTCAAGATAACTCAAAAAATCTTCGCTAAACATATTTTTGCTTCTCAGATACTCAATGTCTTCTGAATCGAACTTAAGATTTTTGATGTAGTCTATAAGCTGCTCAAGACCGAGCATAATCGCAAAGCCGCCATTGTCGGGAACTTTTCTGAAAAACATATCAAAGCAGGCAATCTGGTCCTTGATTCCGTGTTCAAAATAGCCGTTTGCCATTGTTATCTCATAAAAGTCGGTAAGCATTGTCAGATTAAACTCATTTTTCAATTTTATCACTCCGTTTTTATAAAAAATCAGGCGAGGCACATAAGCCTCGCCAAAAATTTAACAATCTTTATTATTTTCCATTGCATCTTCAAGCCAAAAAGCACCAATATCAAGAGCTCGATATATTCCTTCTCTTTCGGCTTTTTTTACAATTCTAACGCCTTCCATAAGAGATACAACCACCTCTGTTGCAAGTTCTAAATCTTTTTCGGTTTCGGTGTCGAGAATTCTTATATGGATGTAGTATTTATCGTTAATATCGCCATATATGATTTCATTGCCTCGTTTAACGAGTGGCTTACCATTGTATATGAGAGCTGTTTGCTCTTTCTTCTTCGCCATCGAATTATCACCTCTTAATTAATATTAGCTATATTGTATCACATAATTTTGAATCTGTAAAGGCATAATACATATAAAGTTTTAAAAAAATCACGGCAAAGCGGTGTTAAAAATTGCTAATTTCTCTTGTACGAACATTAATTTTATACGCACTTGTAGTTTTGTCACTTCGTGTGATGGGCAAAAGACAGATAGGGGAGCTTCAACCCTCAGAGCTTGTTGTTGCAATAATGATATCTGACCTTGCAAGTGTGCCGATGAGTGACAGCTCAATACCTTTATTATATGGAATTGTACCAATGCTTACGCTGGTCTTTTCGGAGGTGTTTCTTTCTTATTTGAGTTTAAAATCGCCAATTATTCGCCAAATAGCCACCGGCAGACCAACATATATAATAAATAATGGCAAAATAAACCAGAAAGAAATGAAAAAAGCTCGCTACAGCATATCCGACCTTCTTGAAGAACTTAGAATGCTCAATGTTTTTGATATTGCCTCAGTACACTGTGCACTTTTAGAAACCAACGGCAAGATATCTGTTGTAACCACCGAATGTGCAGACGACAGGGCATATGTTCTCGTTTGTGACGGCAGTGTGCAAAAAAACGTGTTGTCATCATCTCCTTTTTCTGAAAAAGATTTAAAAAAATTTCTTGGTAAAAAAAATATAAAAGACGTGTTTTTGTTGTCGGTTGACTCAAAAGGTAAAATATATTGTGTTATGAAAGGAGAGTAGGGAGGTGCGTACATGGGTAATAATAATATCGATTTTTGTTGTTTTAAGCCTTCTGGTATTTGCGGAATCCATTGTGGTAAATAAGTTTTGCACTGAAATGGAACAAACACTTGAAGTTATTGATGAAAGAATATTATCTGATAATCTGTCAGAAAATGATCTCGCATCCCTTACGAAAGTCTGGGACAACAACAAAATTTTTGTTTTTGCTTTGTCAAATCATAACTCCTTTGCAGAATTTGAAAAACACATAAACAACCTATATTATTACAGTGAAGTGTTCAACAAAGAGCAGCTTTGTTACAGTATGTGGTGCCTCAAAAAAGCAAACGAGCTTGTTAAAGTTACCTCGTCGTGCAGCTTTGAAAATATATTTTAAAAATATTGAATTAAATTATTGAAATATTTTCTTGTTTGTGGTAATATATATTAAATGTTTGATAAGTTTTGAGGTATAACAAATGAGAATTATAGGAATTGATTATGGCGATTCAAGAGTCGGCATTGCTCTGAGTGACCCTCTCGGCATTACAGCTCAGGGGCTCAAAACCTTGCCCAACAAAGTGTATGATAAAATGCTCGATGCACTTGTTGAAATCATAAACACCAACGGCGTTTGCAGGGCGGTTATAGGAATGCCAAAAAACCTTAACGGTTCGCTGGGCATAAGAGCGGAAGTGACCAATGATTTTGCGTCCGATCTTAAATCACGCATTCCTGAGCTTGAAATTGTTTTTCAGGACGAACGACTCACAACCGTTGAAGCGTCCACTTTTCTTAATTCCACCAACACGCGTGGCAAATCCCGCAAGGCAGTTATCGACACCGTAGCCGCCGAAATCATACTTCAAAGCTATCTCGATGCAAATCCAATCAACTAAAAGGAGAATTTTAAATATGGAAGAGAATAACATTTTAACTTTTTATGATGAAAATAACGAATCAATCGAGCTTGAAATCGTAGATTCGTTTGAGCTTGCAGGCAAAAAATATGCTGCATTGGCAACACCTGAAGACATCGAAAACGAAAATGAAGAGTCGGAAGTGTTTATAATGCGTTTAGAGAGCGAATCCGACGGCGAAGATGTTTTTGTGTCGATTGATGATGACGACGAGCTCGATGCTGCATTTGAAATGTTCAGAGACAGATGCAGTGAAGAATTTGACATTGTTGAATAATATATTTTCAGGCAAAATATACTATTGATAATTTTAGCAGACTGTGATATATTAATGTTGCAGTAAATCCCTGCGGTGTGCGTAAAAAAGGATTTTATTTTAACCGATAACTTTAGAAAGGAATCCTATCTCTGACTGTGGCTGTAGACCATGCTAAGACAAGGGAACATTTAAGCAGTCAGGCGGAGTCCACCTGCATAGCAGGTTAAAAATATGTCCCTAAGTAACGGCTCTGTGGGGTATCTGTGTATTTAAAAAGCCAAACATATCACTGTTTGGCTTTTTTCTGCTATATTCAGAGTTGTAACAAGAGAGAATACTATAATATCCTGACGGAAGGTGAACACTGATGTTTAACGCTAATCTTGAAATGTTTAAAGAATACATCAAAGGCAAAAAGGTTGCCGTTTTAGGGCTTGGCATAAGCAATGTGCCGGCAATAGAATATCTTTCAAGCCTTGGAGCAGTGGTTTGCGGATGTGACAGAAACATTGAGGAAAAATTTGATGAACATATTCTGTCACAATTGCGAAGCTATTGTGATGTTTTGCATCTCGGCGATGATTATCTCGATTATCTTGATGATTACGAAATAATTCTTAAATCTCCCGGAATAAAGGTGAGCACACCTCAGATTCAAAATGCAATTGAATCGGGCAAAATTGTGACAAGCGAAATGGAAATCTTTATGGCTCTTTGCCCTTGTAAGATAATTGGAGTAACGGGTAGCGACGGCAAAACAACAACCACCACTCTCATATATGAAATGCTCCAACGTGAAGGCTATCGCACTCACGTTGGAGGCAACATCGGCACACCGCTTTTTGCCAAGCTCGATTCAATTTGCGAAGAAGATATGGTAGTTTTGGAGCTTTCGAGTTTTCAGCTTCAAACACTGCGTGTTTCGCCAAATGTTGCAGTTATCACCAACATAACTCCCAATCACTTGGATTATCACGTTGATATGGATGAGTATACCGAAGCAAAAACAAACATATATAAGCAACATACCGAAGGTTGCCGCCTTGTTCTCAATGCCGACAACAGCGTAACTGCGTCGCTGGAGAGCAGTTATCCTTATGAGCTCGATATGTTCAGCCGCCAAAGTGAAACCCACGGAGCATATTTGAAAGACGGTATGATATACTATCATGGCAAAGAAGTTCTTGATTCGTGCCATATCAGAATAAAAGGTGTTCACAACATCGAAAACTATATGGCGGCAATATGCGCTGTATATCCGTATGTCAGCGTTGAAACAATATTTTATGTTGCAACCGAATTTTCCGGCGTTGAGCACAGAATGGAATTTGTCAGAAAGCTCGACGGAGTTTCGTTTTTTAACGATTCAATTGGTTCGTCGCCAACCCGCACAATTGCCGGAATAGACGCTCAGCCTCCGGGACACATTGTCCTTATTGCCGGTGGATACGACAAAAACCTTGCTTTTGATAAGCTTGCATCCAAAATTCTTTCACGCATCAGTGCAGTTGTTCTTATTGGTGCAACGGCACCGAAAATAGAGGCCGAAATTAACCGCCGAAACAAAACCGGCAAAAAACTCCCCCTTGTGGTTGCGTCAGATATGGAAAATGCCGTTAAGCTTGCCAATGCATTTGCAAAGGGATTTGTTGGCGACGGCAAAGATGTTTCGGTTATTCTTTCACCTGCTTGTGCAAGCTTTGATATGTACAAAAACTTTGAGGTTCGCGGCAATCATTTTAAATCAATTGTAAATTCATTATAATAAGAGGTAAAAATGAGTATAGAAAAATACATTAAAAATCTCACTCACATTTCAGGTGTGTCGGGGTTTGAACACGATGTTTCAGATTATATCATTTCCGAATTTAATTCCCTTTTTGACGATATACACACCGATGCTATGGGGAATGTTATAGCCTGCAAAAAGTCCAAAAATGCCGGTGGCGGAAGTGTTATGCTTGAGGCTCATATTGATGAGATTGGTCTCATTGTCAGCGGTATAGACGAAAACGGGTTTTTGCTTGTTGCTCCCATCGGCGGCATAGATTGTCGTATTCTCTATGGCAATACAGTAAATGTGCACGCCAAAAACAAATATGTTGGCGTTGTTGGTGCGAAGCCGCCTCACGTTATGACCGAAGACGAATATTCAAAGGTTTTAGGCTTTGATAGTCTGTATGTTGACGTTGGTATGACAAAAGAGCAGGCAACCGAACTGATACCTGTTGGCTCTGTTATAACGTTTATGGGGGATGCTTTGAAGCTTAAAAACGGATACATGAGTGCAAAGTGTATGGATGACAGAGCATCATTGTCGGTTATTCTCGATTGTATAAAAAAACTTTCAGATGTTGAACTCGACTACAACCTCTACGTGTGTGCCTGTGTTCAGGAAGAAGTGGGGCTAAGAGGCTCGCTCACTGCGGCATACGGTGTTAATCCCGACTTTGCAATTGCCATAGATGTTACCCATGCCACAACACCCGACGAATCAAAAGGCACATTTAAGTGCGGATGCGGTCCTGTCGTGTGTGTCGGACCAAACATTCATCCGTCACTTGTCGAAAGGTTCAGGGGCGTTTTGGATAATAAGGGTATTCCATATGAAATTGAGGTTGAGGGCGGCAACACCGGAACCGATGCATGGTCAATTCAGACGGCACGAGAGGGCATTCCAACAATGCTTCTTTCTCTTCCTCTCAAATATATGCACACCCCAATTGAAACTTTAAGCATTGATGACTGCAACAAAACATCATCTGCTCTTTGTGAGTTTTTAAAATCCTTTAAAAGAACGGAGGATGCTTTATGCTGAAAATTCTTTCCGAATTAAACGGAGTTTCGGGCAACGAAAAAATTGTTGCAGATTTTATTCTTTCTCAGGTTTCCGACCTTGCCGACGAAACAATATGTGATTCAATGGGAAATCTGATTTTTCTCAAAAAAGGCAAAAAACCAAATTCTAAAAAGGTTGCTCTTTTTGCCCATATGGACGAAGTCGGATTCATCGTTACCGACATAACCGATGACGGATATATAAAATTTGCTCAGGTTGGTGGTCTTGACGACAGAATTTTGCTCACTCAGAAAGTGAAAATAGGCAAAAACGCCATAGACGGTGTTATTGGAATCAAGGCTGTTCACTTGCAGACCAAGGATGAAAGAGGAAAAGTTATTAAAACAGACGAAATGTATATCGACATTGGTGCAACCTCTGCCGAAGATGCAAAAAAATATGTTTCAAAAGGCGACTATATTTCATTTCAATCCGAATTTGTGTGGCTTCATAATATGCGTTTTAAGGGTAAAGCAATAGACGACAGAGCAGGCTGCGCAATTATGATGGAGCTTATGAAAGAGAAATACGATTCCGATGTGTATTTTTGTTTCACGGTTCAAGAGGAAACAGGTCTTAGAGGGGCATCGGTTCTTTCAAGACGAATAAACCCCGACGTGGCTCTGGTTTTTGAGGCAACAACCGCTTCCGACACAGCCTTCATTCCAAAACATCTTCATGCAACAACCCTCGGCAAAGGTCCGGCAATAACAATGATGGACAAGGGATCATATTCCAATATTGCTCTCAAAGAATTTGTTGTTTCTGTAGCCAATGACAGAGGCATTGATTTTCAATATAAACTCACAGCAAATGGCGGAAATGATGCAAGAGCAGTTCAAACGGGTGCATCCGGAGCAAAGGTGTGCTCTGTTTCGCTACCGTGCAGATACATTCACTCGCCATCTTGTGTTGCCGATTTGAGAGATTATGAAAATATGAAAAAGCTTGCCAGAGCAGTGCTCAACGAAATTCATAATTTTGAGCCTGAGCCCGAGGAATAAGTTAGGAGGAATGTAAATATGGAATTGCTGAAAAAGTTAACGCAGGCAAGTGCCGCTTCAGGGAATGAGAACAATATTTTTGATATTATTAAGAAAGAAATAGAACCCTATGTTGACCGGATTGATGTGGATGCAATGGGAAACCTTATCGCCCGAAAAATCGGTGATGGCAAAAAAGTTCTTTTTGCCGCTCACACCGACGAAATTGGAGTTATGGCAAATTATATTGACGAAAACGGTTTTGTTCGCTTTGCACCAATTGGCGGTGTCGATTTGTACTCAGCTTTGTATCAGAGGGTGAGGTTCCATAACGGAACAGTTGGCACAGTGTGCTTTGAAAGCAAGTCGGATGTAAAAAAGGATTTGAAAGTTTCAACAACGTATATTGATGTTGGTGCGTCAAACGCCGAAGAAGCCCAAAAACTTGTTAATCCCGGCGACACTGCGGTTTTTGACGGGGATTTTTTCGAAAGAGAAAAAACTGTTGTATCAAAAGCTCTCGACAACAGGGCGGGAGTGTATATTCTCATAGAGGCAATAAAGCAAATTAAAAACAATAGTCTCGACTTATATTTCGTTTTTTCATCTCAGGAAGAGATTGGTCTCAGAGGGGCAAAAACCGCAACCTACAACATCGAACCCGACATTGCAATCTCTGTTGATGTGACAGACACAGGTGACACTCCCGGTTGCGAGGCAATGGATGTTAAGCTCGGGAACGGACCTGCAATAAAAATTATGGATAAGTCGGTCATAACCCATAAAGGGCTTCGTGATTTTATTTCTCGTTGTGCCTCAGACCATTCTATCAATTGTCAATATGAAATACTAACCTTTGGCGGAACCGATGCCGGAGCTATGCAAACCGTAAAGTCGGGTTGTATTACCGGTGCAATTTCGCTTCCTGTCAGATACATTCACACTCCTTGCGAAACTGCAAATAAATCAGATATTGACGGATGTATAAAACTTGTTGGCGAAATTTGCAAAAAAGACTTTATTTTAGTTTGAAACTATGATATAATATAAAATTATTTGATGTTAAATGAATAAGGAAGGTAAAAACAAATGAAAAAGCTTATGCTTGGAAACGAAGCTGTTGCTCGCGGTGCATATGAGGCCGGAGTTACTGTTGTTTCATCTTATCCCGGCACCCCCAGTACTGAGGTGACCGAAGTTATTTCCAAACAGTACGATGAAATATATTCTGAATGGGCTTGTAATGAAAAGGTTGCAACAGAAGTTGCAATCGGAGCAAGCTTTGGCGGAGCAAGAAGTATGACCGCAATGAAACACGTTGGTCTCAACGTTGCTGCCGACCCACTCTATACAGCATCCTACACCGGTGTTAACGGTGGTATGGTTGCTGTTGTTGCAGATGATCCGGGGCTTCATAGTTCTCAGAACGAACAAGACACAAGAAATCACGGCAAAGCATCCAAAATTCCGGTTATCGAACCCTCCGACAGTGAGGAATGTAAGGAATTTACCCGTCTTGCCTATGATTTTAGTGAAAAATTCGACACTCCGGTTATCCTTCGTCTCACAACAAGAGTTGCTCATTCCCAGAGTCTTGTTGAGCTTGGCGAAAAATGTGATTACAAATTAAAAGATACCGAAAAAAATCCCGGCAAGTATGTTATGATGCCTGCTATGGCAAAAGTACGCCATGCAATTGTTGAAAAAAGATGTGATGATATTGCTGACTATGGCTACGATTGTCCTTTTAACAAAATGGAAATCAACGATACAAAAATCGGTGTTATAACCTGTGGCATTTCTTATCAGTATGCAAAAGAAGCTTTGCCTGATGCAAGCTTTTTAAAGCTTGGAATCACATATCCCATAAGCGAAAAACTTGTTAAAGAATTTGCATCAAAGGTAGACAAGGTATATGTTATTGAAGAGC
>SVJL01000058.1 GCA_015068985.1 Oscillospiraceae bacterium | reverse complement strand
CGAACTTTGGGTTTGTGCGAAACTTTTAATTTGTGCACTAATCAGCCAATCATATGCTTTTCGGAGCGGCATTGCTTATCGGTTTTAAAAAATTCTGTTCGACGGCTGAAAGCCTAGTTTAATTTTTGTTCGGAAAAAATGCAGATTTTTAAAATGCCGCAGGCAAGATAAGTACCGAAAGTGAAGAAAAGCATATGTTTGGCGAATTGGCAGAAAATAAATTAAATTATATCTTCACAGCATCCATACTATAATGGTTACAGTGCATAATTCTCTTTGGGTTATATCATTTTTGGGAGGTGACCTATGAACACCGATTTTAGCAAAGTCAGATACAACGACAATCTCGGCTACCGTCTTTTGCATACAAAAGGCTCTCACGCCGGTGAATCAACCCTCGACTATCTTCACTACAGTCTTGGCTTTATGCTTATTTATTATAAGCAGGGCGCGGGCAATATCAAGGTTGAAGGACGCCGCTATGCCATAGAGACGGGGGATATGATAATGATTAACCCCTCTGAGCTTTATCAGTTCAGCGTTGATGATAAGCTCTACCACGAGCGTCTGGTGCTCACGGTAACAGAAGCCGTTTTAAAGGATTTTCCTTATGATTGCAGTTCGCTTTTTTACCCCTTTTATAAGCGAAAAAAAGGTGTGGGCAACAAGATTAGCGCAAAAACCGCAAAAGAGTTTGGAATAGACGACCTTATGGACGAGCTTCTCATGCATATTTCGTCCTCCGATGCTTCGGCAAGGGCGATGTCTTTTTGCAAAACCATTGAAATTTTGCATACACTCGGAAAGGCTGTTTCGCCAAGTGCCGATTCCGAAATTGACCAGACGAGTCTGAATCCCATGATAAACGAAGTGCTGAACTTTATTGACGGCAACTTTAAAGAAGATATAGACATTGATTTAATTGCCGGCAATTTTAATATAGACAAATCTTACCTTTCACACCTTTTTAAAGAACACGTTGGAATGCCCGTGTGGACATATGTGATACTGCGTAGAATTCAGCGATTCAATGAGCTTATCCGAAAAAGCGACTCGGTTGAAGAATGTTGCTATAGCGCCGGATTTAGAAATTATTCAAATTTTTTTAGATTGTACAAAAAACATATGAATATGACTCCAACAGAGTTTAAAAAACAAATATACTCAAGATAAAGCAGGATTATACATATTTTGTCTCTTAAATGCAATTGTATTTCTAATTTTTGTGTAGTATAATATTGAAAAATGCAAAAAGGGATGAATTGTATGAGTTTATTTAAACTGCGTGAGGATGCACGTTTTTCTAACAAATACATATTGGCTTTTATGTTGCCAATGCTTTTGGAAAATCTGATGCTGTCGGGGCTCAGCGTTGCCGACACATTTATGGTTTCTCATCTGGGCGAAATCTCAATGGCAGGCATTGCACTTGTGTCTCGAATAGATAATTTTGTGAAGCAGTTTTTGATTGCTCTCGGTCACGGCGGCAGTGTTGTTATGTCTCAATACATAGGTGCCGAAAACAAACGGCTTGCAGGAATTTCTTTGAAAAACAATATTCGTATTGTAGTTACTATAGGTTTGGTTATAATGCTCTTTATGTCTCTTTTTCGCCCCTGGATTTTGAACACACTTTTTGGCGGTGCTGAAAAAGAGGTTCTCGACATAAGCAATTCTTGCTTTATGATAACTGCCTTTTCCTATCCGTTTGTAGCGCTTTATTATTCTTGCTCTGCTTTAATCAGGGCAATGGGAAAGACCAGAATAACCCTTGTTTCGTCAGTATCTATGATGACACTGAATCTTATTTTAAAATACATATTGATTTTTGTTGTAAAAATGGGCGTGGCAGGTGCTGCCTTGTCAACTTTTATCGCAATGGCAACGATTGGTATTGTGCTTTTGTTTATGCTCAAAAGCCATTCAAACAAGGTGCGCCTCGACGGTATTTTTAAGCGTAGTCACGAAAAAGGTAACATACGCCGTATTCTCAATGTTTCGGTGCCAAACGGCATTGAGCAGGCTATGTTTCAGCTCGGTGCCCTCCTCATAGCAGGGCTTGTGTCGGGGCTCGGCACAGCAGCCATCGCCGCCGATTCGCTTGCAAGAAGCATCACACCTTTTGTGCACGCAATAGGCTCGGCATTTGCATCTGTTATGATGATTCTGGTTGGCAGATGTATGGGAGCGGGAGCACCCGAAGATGCAAAATTCTATACAAAACACATTCTGAAAATGGACTATGCGTTAACCTTTGTTAATGCCGCATTGTTGTTTGTTTTTGTTAAACCCCTTATTTCGATTTTTGATTTGTCTGCAGATGCGCAAAATTATGCTTTCTGGATACTCACGATATACACTGTTGGTTCAATCTTTATGTATCCTTCAAGCTTTGCCTTGGCAGCAGCTCTTAGAGGCACCGGCGATACTCGTTTTGTTATGATGGTTGCAGGCGGCTCGATGTTTGCTTTCAGAATTGGTGCAGCCTACATATTTGTTAAGGTTTTCAATATGGGAATTGTGGGAACATGGGTTGCTATGGTTTCCGATTGGGCAATCAGAAGCGTTATTTTCTACGTAAGATTTAAAAGAGGAAAGTGGAGCCGTAACAAAGTTATTTAAAAAATTATTAATTTGCACAAACAAAAAGAACCCCAAAGCGTGAAATATGCTTTGGGGTTCTTGGTAACCAAAAAAATTATTTTTTCTTGTAGATAATGCCGAGCACATTGGGGCCGGCATTTATGGCGATGATGCAGCCAATACCGTATTCAATTGCCGGTTCTTCGCCAAAAGCTTCGCTAAGGCCTGTGCGGAGCTTGTTGTAGGCTTCTTTGTTGGTGCCATACGCTGTCATATACGGAGCACTTGTGTCTCTTTCTTCCTGCATCATTTTAATAACCTCAGGAATAATTTTCTTTTCACCTCTGATTTTGCCAATCACCTTGGATTCACCATCTTCAAAGGTGATGACGGGTTTGAGGCCGAGAGCATCGCCAACAAATGCCGATGCAGCCGACACTCTGCCACTCTTTTTAACAAATTTCAGGTTGAGGGGGATAAAGAGAATGCGGTTGTTGTCGAGCCAGTCTTTGGCAGTGGTAACAATTTCGTCGGCACTTTTGCCCTCTTTTGCCATTCTGGCGGCAATAACTGCTGCCATGCCGTAACCCATTGAGTAGGTGAGAGAGTCGATTATGTGAACTTTGATTGCATCCTTCGCTTCGGGATTTTCTTCATAAAAATCTTCGAGCTCAAGCACTGCACCCTGATAGGTGGAAGAACCTTTTGAGTTCAGGCACACATATATGAGGTCAGAATATCCCTCTTTCCACGCTTTTGTGTATTCATCGGTAAAGGTGCCGGGAGCAACTCTTGATGTGGACGGAAGCTTTTCACTTTTTTCAAGAATTTCATAAAAATCCTCTTTTTCAATTGTCAGGCCGTCAAGGTATTCTTTGTCGCCGTCAATAATGGGGAGGTAGAGCACAGTGATGTCTAATTCTTCCTGCAGATTTTTGGGTATATCGGCAGTTGAATCTGACATTATTTTTATTTTAGACATATTTTTTGTTCCTTTCGCATCATATCTTTAATGAATACATTATATAAAAAATCTCAAATTTAGTCAAGACAGAATCTTGGTATTTTTTGTTGCATCGCCAAATGGGATGCCAAAAAAATGCCGATATCTCAAGATTAAAAGTCAAACAAATTTGACCTTTAATCTTGCAATCAGCATTGAAATATGATAAAATACTAAACGAGGTGACAACATATGAAAATTGCTTTAATTGCACACGATAAAAAGAAATCTGAAATCATCGAATTAGCAAAAAAATATAAAGATATATTGGCGCATCATGAGCTATATGCAACAGGTACCACAGGCACCATGATTATGGGCGAAACAAAGCTCGATATTTACCGTCTCAAAAGCGGGCCTCTTGGAGGAGATCAGCAGATTGGTGCAATGCTTGCCAACGGAGAGATAGACCTCATAATATTTTTGCGTGATCCTCTCACAGCTCAGCCTCACGAGCCTGATGTGTCGGCACTTTTAAGGCTGTGTGATGTTCAGAAAATCCCTCTTGCAACAAACGAAATCAGTGCAACAATTATGCTTGAAGCACTGAAAAATAAAGTGTTTTTTGATTAAATCAGCTAGCCATTGGAGCATTATTCGAACTCCGATTTTAAGATACAAAAATCGCTCTTATTTTCACCAAAATGCTCGATAATCCGTCAGGATTACCTGTGCTTTTGGCTTAATAATAACAATTTTTGATAATCTTAAAATTCTACGACCTAAAAGCTTAGTATTTTTGAGTAATTTTAGGTGCGGAGAACGAAGGAAGGCTGACGCCTTTCGAGGACGACAAGCCTAAAAGAACCGAAAATGCTAGCTTTTAGGCGGGTTCGGATAATACTCCAATGGCTACTTAAGAAAGAGAATGAAAATGGAAGTTTATCTTGATAACAGTGCAACCACAAAACCGTATAATGAAGTTGTAAGCACCATTTCCGACGTGATGCTTTCTGTGTATGGCAATCCGTCGTCGCTTCACCGCATGGGTAAACAGGCGGAAGACTTGCTCAAAGAGTGCAGAGCCAAAATCTCGAGTACTGTTTATGGGACACCTGATGAAATATACTTTACCTCAGGTGGCACCGAAAGCGACAATATTGCAATTGTTGGCTATTGTATGGCAAACAAACGCAAAGGAAACCGCATAATCACTCAGGCAACCGAGCACGCCGCAGTGCTGGAGACTTTTAGGTTTCTCGAAAAAAATGGCTTTGAGGTTGTGTATATTTCGGTTGACTCTGACGGCATACCCAATATGGACGAGCTTGAAGCTGCGGTCGATTCAAACACATTGCTTCTTAGCTTTATGTATGTCAACAACGAAACCGGTGCAGTTTTTCCAATCGAAAAAATATCTGCTCTCGCCCACAGCAACGGCTGTGTGCTTCACGTTGACGCAGTTCAGGCATATGGCAAATTCCATATTAATGCATCAAGACTGGGCATTGACCTTATGAGCATTTCGTCTCACAAGATTCACGGCCCAAACGGCGTTGGAGCTTTATATGTCAAAAAAGGCATCAGGCTTTGTTCGACCATGTTTGGCGGAAATCAGGAAAAGGGCCTTCGTTCCGGCACAGAAAATCTTGCTGCCATTGCCGGCTTTGCCAAAGCTGCCGAAATAAAATTTGCATCAATGGATGCTGATTGCGAACATATTAAAAAACTCAAAAACAGCTTGATAACTCAGCTAAAGGCAGATATTGACGATGTTGTTGTAAATTCTCCCGACAATTCGGTTTGTTCCATAGTGAACATTTCGTTTCCGGGGGTAAAGTCCGAAGTTTTGCTCCATGTTCTCGAATCGAGGGGTATTTATGTTTCAACAGGCTCTGCCTGCAATTCAAAAAAGAATAAGTTCAGCTATGTGCTCAGTGAGATGAAGCTGAAAAACAATATAATCGACAGTGCAATACGTTTTTCTCTTTCTCACTTCAACACTCAAGGCGAAATTGACTATGTGTGTGAAGTGCTGAAAAAAGAAATTCCAATTTTGCGGAAAATTATGCGATGATAAAACATAAAAGGAAAGTGATTATCCAATGAACAGAATAGTGCTTGTGAGATACGGCGAAATCATCCTTAAAGGTATGAACCGTCCCGTGTTTGAAAGCCTGCTTGTTAAAAATATAAAAAAAGCTCTCAGCGATGAATGTCCCCTTAACATTCACTGGGCTCAGGCTACAATCTACATTGAACCCGAAGACGATTCATGCGTGGAGTCAATTGTTGAAAAGCTCAAAAAAGTTTTTGGAATTGTGTCGATTGTTGTGGCATATCCGGCTCAAAAGGATATTGACAATCTGGAAGAGGTGCTCAAAAATAACTTTGCCTCCGAGCTTTCGGCGGCGTCAACCTTTAAGGTTATTGCAAAACGCTCTGACAAGACGTTTCATATGACCTCTCCCCAAATTTGTGAGGAGATTGGAGGCCGTCTTTTAGAAGCTTTTCCAAACCTTACCGTAGATGTGCACAACCCCGAAATTAACGTGTATGTTGAAATAAGAGAAAACGGCTACGTTCACCTTGACCGCATTCCCGGTGCAGGTGGTATGCCGTCGGGCTCCAATGGAAAGGCAATGCTGCTTCTTTCAGGCGGTATCGACAGTCCCGTTGCAGGTTATATGATAGGTAAAAGGGGCGTATATCTTGAAGCGGTTCACTTCTTTAGCTATCCCTACACCAGCGACCGTGCAAAAGACAAGGTTTTGGAGCTTGCAAAAGAGCTTGCAGCCTATACCGGCAGTCTTAAGGTTCACGTGGTTCCCTTTACCGACATTCAGCTCCAGATTAGAGACAAATGCCCCGAAGAGCATCTCACGCTGGTTATGCGTCGTTTTATGATGCAGATATCACAGAGACTTGCTGAGCGCAGAGGCTGCTCGGCACTCATCACGGGAGAAAGCATCGGTCAGGTTGCAAGCCAGACCATGGGTGCTTTGGCAGTTACCGATGATGCGGTAACAATGCCGGTGTTCCGCCCGCTGATTGGTATGGACAAGGAAGAAATTGTTGAAATTTCGCGCAAAATAGGGACTTACGAAACTTCCATTTTGCCCTATGAGGATTGTTGCACGGTGTTTACCCCACGCCATCCCTCAACAAAGCCAAAGCTCGAAAAAATTCTGTTGTCGCAAAGCAAGCTCGATGTTGAGCGTCTCATAAACGAAGCTGTAGAGGGCACAGAAACATTGGAAGTGTAAGATATGACACACAATCTTTTAAAAAAAGCAAAAGAGGTATGCTACCGTCTTGAAGCTGCCGGCAAAATCCTTTCAACGGCAGAAAGCTGCACCGGAGGTATGATAGGGGAGATGCTCACGGCAATTCCCGGCTCTTCGGCGGTGTATGGCTATGGGTTTATAACCTATTCAAACGAAGCAAAAATGAGTCTTTTGGGAGTGAAAAAATCAACTCTCGATTCATTCGGTGCCGTAAGTGAACAAACAGTTGAAGAAATGGCTGTGGGTGCTCTCGAAAAATCGGGAGCAGATATTGCAGTGTCGGTAAGCGGCATTGCAGGCCCCGGAGGCGGCACAAAAGAAAAACCGGTTGGGTTGGTTTGTGTTGGCCTGGCTTGCAAAGGCAGTACGCCCACAAGCTTAAAGCTCTTTCTGGAAGGCGACAGAACCGCCGTCAGACAAAAGACTGTAGAAAATGTGTTTGATATAATATTGAAAAATATATGAGGTGAAAAAAATGGCAAAAGAAAAAATGGTCATTGACTCCAAAAAAGGAAGCAAAGAAGAGGCACTCACCGCCGCTTTAGCTCAGATTGAAAAAACCTTTGGCGAAGGCTCGGTTATGCGTCTTGGCAATGCTCCTACGCGTCAGGTTGAAGTTATTCCAACCGGCTCACTTGCCCTCGACCTTGCACTTGGCATAGGCGGACTTCCCAGAGGCAGAATTGTTGAAATATACGGACCTGAATCTTCGGGTAAAACGACGGTTTCGCTTCATGTTATCGCCGAAGCCCAAAAGCTTGGCGGAGAGGTTGCATTCATAGATGCAGAACACGCTCTTGACCCTATCTATGCTTCAAAGCTTGGTGTGGATATTGACCGTCTCATTGTGTCACAACCCGACACGGGTGAGCAAGCTCTCGAAATTGCCGAGGCTCTTGCACGAAGCGGAGCAATTGATGTTATTGTTGTCGACTCTGTTGCCGCTCTTGTTCCAAAGGCAGAAATTGCAGGCGTTATGGGTGATTCTCACGTTGGTCTTCACGCACGTCTTATGTCGCAGGCACTTCGTAAGCTCACCAGTGTAATTCACAAATCCAACACGGTTGCCGTGTTTATTAACCAGCTTCGTGAAAAGGTTGGTGTTATGTATGGCAACCCCGAGGTAACAACAGGCGGTAGAGCACTCAAGTTCTATTCTTCTGTGCGTATTGACATCAGGAGAGTTGAAGCAATAAAAGACGGCTCCAACATAATTGGTAACCGCACAAGAGCGAAGGTTGTTAAAAACAAGCTTGCACCTCCGTTCAAAGAGGCAGAGTTCGACATTATGTTTGGTGAGGGCATTTCCAAAGAAGGTAATATTCTTGATGCTGCCGTTGAATATGATATTATTCAAAAGGGTGGTGCGTGGTATTCCTACAATGGCGAGCACATTGGTCAGGGACGTGACAAAGCCAAAGATTATATGCGTTCCAATCCTGATTTTACCGATATGGTATACAAAATGATTATGGACAAAATTGCCGCAGAAGCCCAGGCTAAAGAGGCTGAACGCCGTGAAAAGGCCGAAGCTCTGAAGGTAAAAAAGGAAGAAACTGAGGAATAATGAAAGTAACTAATGTAACTCCCCAGAAAAATAATACTCACAGAGTCAGCGTATTCGTGGATAACGAATACGCTTTTTCCCTTGACGAGACCGATGCAGTACTGTTAAAAATAAAGGTTGGCAGAGAGCTTACAAAAGCCGATATTGACAGATGCATCATGGAATGTAACTACACAAAAGCACGTGACAAGGCGTTTGAAATTTTGTCACGAAAGCCTCTTTGCTGCAAAGAGCTTGAAGACAAGCTTTTTGCAAAAGGCTACGATAATGCCATTGTGGCAGAGGTTGTGCGTGAGCTCGAAGACCTTGGCTATTTGAGCGATGCCGACTATGCCACGCTTTTTCTTGAGCATTGCAGAGCCAAAATGTGGGGCAAAAAGAAAATCCGTTACGAAATGAAGCAAAAGGGAATAGAATCCGGTATTATTGAAGATGTTTTGGCAGACATAGACGAAGACGATTCTCTTTGTGACGTGACCGAAACAATCATTTCCAAATATGGTCGGGAAGATTTGAATGATATGAAAGTCAAAGCAAAAATAACCCGCTATTTTGCATCCCGTGGATTTGATTTTTCGCTCATAGACAAAGGTCTTCGCAGAGCAATTGAGGTGATTGATAATGAATAAAAAAATAGGCTTTATATCTCTTGGATGTGCAAAAAATCTGACCGACACAGAAACCATGCTCGGCATACTCTCTGAAGACGGATTTGTCATAACAGCCGACGCCAAAGAGGCAGATGTTATTGTTGTGAACACTTGTGCATTTATTGATTCTGCAAAGGAAGAGTCGATTGGTGCAATTCTGGAGATGGCGGCATATAAAGAAGACAAATGCGAGCTTCTTGTTGTGACAGGCTGTCTTGCTCAGCGGTATTGTGAGGACATTCGCTCCGAGCTTCCCGAGGTTGACATCATTCTTGGCACAACCGATTATGCACGCATTGCTGAGGTCATAAAAAATTTTTATCAAAATCACGAAAAAATTGTGTTTGTTGGTGATGAAAACACACCTGTTGACTATAATCTTCCCAGAGTTCAAAGCACCCCTGTCTACACGGCATATCTTAAAATCGCCGACGGCTGTGACAATTTTTGCACCTATTGCATAATTCCAAAGCTTCGCGGCAAATTCCGCTCAAGACCTGTTCAAAGCATACTTGATGAAGCAAAAAGTCTTGCCTCCGATGGGGTTAAAGAACTCATATTGGTTGCACAAGACACTGCCTGCTATGGAAAAGACATTGGCACAAATCTTGCCGCTCTTCTTTCAATGCTTTCGGAAATTGACGGAATAGAGTGGATAAGATTGCAATATTGCTATCCTGAAAACATAACTCAGGAACTTATCGACGAAATTCAGACAAACAACAAGGTTGTTAAATATCTTGATATGCCAATTCAACACATAAGTGACAATGTGCTGAAAAAAATGGGCAGAAGAAGCCGCGGTAATCAGGTGAGGGAGCTAATAGATAATCTCAGAAGCCGCATAAACGGTCTTGTTATAAGAACATCGCTCATTGTTGGATTCCCCGGCGAAAACGAAGAAGACTTTAAAGAGCTTGAAGCGTTTTTGCGCGAATATAAGCTCGACCGTGTTGGCATGTTTACCTACTCCAAAGAAGAGGGTACACCTGCGTTTTCGTACGACGGTCAGATTGATGAAGATGTGAAGCTTGACAGAATGAACACTCTTATGACTGCTCAAAAAGACATTTCTTTTAGTCTTAATCAAAATCGCATAGGCACTTGCACCACAGCCATCATCGAGGGCTATGATGAGTCGGAGTTTTGTTATGTTGGCAGATGCTCGGGCGATACCCCCGACGTTGACGGGAATGTGTATGTGTATAGCGAAGAGGAGCTTAGCCCCGGAGAAATTGTTGAGGTTGAAATCATAGATTGCACCGAGTATGATCTTGTGTGCAAAACAACATCAAACTCTTGACATATCGGTAATAATATGATATTTTTAAAAAGAAAATAAAATGCATCGTAAGGAGGCAAATTATGAATTTAGCAAACAAAATTACAATGTCAAGAATTTTGCTCATTCCCTTGTTTATGATAGCTTATATGTGGGACTTTGCATATAATGAACTTGTGGCTTGTGCCATATTTGCAGTTGCGTCTCTCACAGACGGTGTCGACGGTTATGTTGCCCGCAATTATAACATGGTTACCGATTTTGGCAAGTTCATTGATCCTCTTGCCGATAAGCTCCTTGTGGCAACAGCACTCATATGCTTTGTCGGCTCGGGCGAAATTGCGGCATATATGGCAATTGTCATCATTGCCCGCGAATTTATTGTAACAGGTCTTCGCACTGTGGCAATGTCTAAGGGTGTTGTTATTGCCGCATCAATGACAGGAAAAATAAAAACCTGTGTTCAGATTGGTGCAGTAATTTGCGTATTTTTGCTTGGCAAAGAAACCTACACCTTCAATCTTTTGGGCATAGATTGTTCAATAGGTTACATAGCAATGTTTGTTGCAACACTGTTCACTGTTTACTCAGGCATTGAATATCTTGCCAAAAACAAGAAGCTTTTGGAAGATCATTAAAACCCTGAGGATGATTTAATGTAGAAATGATGTTGGCAGCTGCGTTTCAAGATGAAGTTGTGGCTTTGCAGATACAAATTCCAAAAAAAGAACGACCATTCTATCAGAATAGTCGTTCTTTTTTTTGGAAAAGCCGAAACATAGAGATATTTTAAAATTTAATTTGCATTTTCAATTGGTATCCATATTTCTACAAACCGATTACTTTTATTTGCTATCGGTCGCCAGTGAAGTAACGCAAGTTCCGGACTCTTCGCAAATTGATATCCTGACGTAGGCATCCAATCAGCCACTAAATCCTGTCGAATATTTATATATTCTTCAATTGGATGACAACAATGTTTTGTTTCAAACACTACATATTTTTGTTTAGGAATTATTATTTCCTCGAATCCCATTTCCGACATAAAATCTACTCCAGTTACTTCTTTATTATAAAGATTTTCTCTTGTCCACTCATTTAGCTCATTAGCAATATAAAAATCATAGCCACTATCATCAATATTATTAATTATGCAGTAATCAGTATAGTAATCTGACGATGCTCCTCTTAACAACCATTGCTTTGCACGTGTTGTGGTAAACATTTTTTCTTCTTGTTCTGCACGTTGTTT
>SVJL01000057.1 GCA_015068985.1 Oscillospiraceae bacterium | reverse complement strand
GTTACCGCCACCGTGTTCTGCGTGGAGCACAAGAGCAAGATCGAGAACCTTTGCCTCAAGATGTGTAAATGCGCCATCTTTACGCAAAATGTGCAACACATTTTCTGCCGTTGACAAGTGCGGTTTGGGATCACGGATATGAAGGCTCTTGTCTAAATGATAATGTCTGTAACCATGATAGCCATACACTGCCAAAAGCGGAAACATTGATATAAGCTGTAAGCTTTGTCTTAATACATTTTCGACATTTACATCGTCGGGGTTATCATCATAGGAATACAATGCGAGCACACTACGAGAAAGGACATTCATCATATCCTTACTCGGTGCTTTGAGTATCATATCTCTTACAAATGACTTAGGCAGGCTTCTGTAATCGGCAAGTGTTTCCTTAAATTTATTAAGCTGTTCGTATGATGGAAGTTCTGAAAACAACAAAAGGTATATTATTTCTTCAAAGCCGAATCTGTCCTTATTCAAAAAGCCGGATACTAAATCCCTGACATTATATCCACGGAAATACAATTCTCCCTCACAGGGAATATCCTCACCGTTTGGGCCTTTTTCTTTTGCTTTAATATGAGATATTTCAGTAAGGCCTGTTACAACGCCGTTACCGTCAAGGTCACGAAGTCCTCGTTTAACATTGTGCTTCGGATACATATCCGGTTTTATATTATTATTGTTGCACGACAAAGCAGCAAGCTCTTTTATATATGGTGTGATTTCTGAATACGATTTCTTCAATTTTGGTACCTCCTAAAATTATTCTTTTTCATAATATATAAATATTATTTAAAGGCGTAAGTATTGGAAAAAGTTCCCTTTACTTATAATACAATTCTAAACCCTTAAAAGTTGCAATAAGTATATTCAAAAAAGTTTGAACGGCAATACAATTAAAGTTTTTTGCTGTATAGGAAACGAAGTTTCCTATACAGTAAAAAACGCGCTCAATCCCGCACATTTTGATGTGCGTGTATGGGCGCGCTAATGTATAAACCTAATTTCTTTTTGGGAAACGGCAAATCTATAACCTAAAATAAAATTATAAATCACACGCCCAATGACAATTTTCTTATATAATTTTATCATAATTTTATTATTTAGTCAATATTTGGAATCCTTCTAAAATTACTACCCTCAAAGCTTTGACACATCAAAACATGACACGCCTATAACAAAGAAAAGCGGAATCGAGAAATCGGAAGAAATCTCGGTTCCGCTTGTTTCATTTACAGCATATATTTATGATTTATCTTATAACACGAAGTGCTGCCTGTAAATTGGCGAAGAAATGGGATATGCTAATTTACAACAACACCTTTTTACCTGATTTGGCAGACTCATAGGCTCCAAGAATAATCTCAACGGTCTTTTTTCCTTCATACAAATCCACCAACGGGCTGCGCCCCTCCTCTATTGCAGATATAAAATCTTTTATCTGCAATATATGACTGCCGGATTCTAAGCCCTGTGGGTCTCTGTAGCTCTTTATACTGCCAAAACCTTCTTGTTTGCCCCTCAATGCACTTCCGCCAACATCCCAACGGGTTATGGTGTCTTCTGTGATTTCAATTGTTCCTTTTGTTCCGCTTATTTGTATGATTCTGGGGTATCCCGGCTCAACACTTGTTGTGCCCTGAATCACACCAATGGCACCGCTTTGAAATTCTACAATAACATTTGCCGTGTCTTCAACCTGAATATCTCTGGCAAGAGTTTTGCACATTCCCATCACCGACTTTATCGGACCAACAAGATACTGAAGCAAATCTATTCCATGAATACCCTGATTCATAAGTGCTCCACCGCCATCCATCTCCCATGTTCCCCTCCATCCGGAAGAATCATAATATTCTTGAGAACGATAGTATTTCATATAAACATCGCCAAGAACAATGTCTCCAAGTTCACCATTACGGATAGCACTTTTAACTTTTTGGATGGAATCTTTAAATCTGAGCTGAGATATTACTGCTAATTTGACATTGTTTTTTTCAACAGTATATGTAAGCTCATCAATTTGCTGTTTGGTTATAGCCATAGGCTTTTCAACAATTATGTTTTTATTGTGCTTTGCTGCCTCTACTGCCAAAGGTGCATGGGTTCCGCTCGGGGTGCAAATGTTTATTATGTCTATTTTGTCACAACAAAGCATTTCTTCATATGTGTCGAAAACCTTGCAGGATTGCTCGCCGGCAATTTTTTCGGCACCAGACCTGTGTTGGTCAAAAACTCCTATCAACTCTGCGTTGTCTATGGCATTTATTGCTGCGATATGCCATTTGGAAATTACTCCACAGCCAACTATACCAAAGCCATATTTTTTATTCATTATTATTCTCTCCTGTTTATCAGAACAATTTGCAGTAATACTCCGAATCTCTGAAAATGCCTCCGCTTATATTGTAGAATTCATCGTCAATTGTGAATATGCCGTTTTTGGGCTCTGTGAAATTAGCTTTTTTATACATTGGGTGATATGTTTTCATCATCTCCCAATTAGCGTAGTTCTGATGACCGTTGGACTCCATAATCCCAATCTTGATACCGGGAAATTTGTTGATTCTTGCGGCAATATTTTTGTTAAATTCAACCATTATCGGATTAACCGTCAGATCGGCACAAAAGCAGGGAATATCGGAGGCGTGTGCCACATTTAATATCTTAATTGTCTCCGACATGGTTTTTGCAATGGGTTTAAGAGCTATTGCACTATAGCCAAGACCTATTCTTTCAACAACATCTTCACATGAATGGGCCGACTCATCTGCAGCAATTCTCACATTCAAATCCGACACATCAATTTTGTTTTCTTCGTCAAAGGGTTCTTCAATTATTGCAATTCTCGAAAGAGCTCCGATGCTTTCGGCATATGTCAGAAAACCTTTGAGTCGTTCTTTGGTGTCGTATCTGCCGTTGGCGTCAAGGTAGTAAGGAATGTGACCGCTCTCGGTGTGGGGAGTGGGAATATCCTTAACAAGATTATGAATATCAAAAAGACGCTTTTTGTCCCACTCAAGCATTTTTTCGTATGAGCCGTCACCATCAGGATCGGCACCTATTTTTATTTTTAAAAAGAAGAATCCGTCGTCTACAAGTTTTTTCACATCTGCCATAGTCATATTGTAGGTTATTAAAGGTATGTTGCATATTTTGTCTACACATTCAGACAATGGGGCTGTGTATTGCTTGCCTACAACAGACATAAAATCTTCTGTGCCCGCTTCTTTGCCCGCGAGCTGCCACAGAGCGTTGTCGACTGCAACCAAAGCATTGAGAGCAAAGGTTTTTCTTAAATTGGGGTTGCCTGTTATTTGCTTTGCATATTCGTATACATCATCCTTGATTGTGTCAAGAGCGTCAATTGGGTCGTTAAATGTTTTGTTTTTTATAAGCTTGAGTGCATATTCAGTTATAAGAAGCATATATGAATTGCCTGCAGAATATGAGTTGGATGCATATATGCTTGCATCAGACCACAAAGTGCTCTGAACACCAAGTCCAATGCCAAAATTGGAATTGCTCTCCACCTTTACAGCTATTTGCCAAAGCTCCTGTGCATAGCCCCCCTTAAAACCAAAGGGAGCTTTTAGAGGTTCTATAACAAGCTTTAAATCTGTTTTTGTAACGGTTAACATATCATCACATCCCGCATTAAAAATTAAGCCAATTTGGAAATGCTGCCTAGGTCGACCTCGGTTCTCATTTTCTCACCGTTTTCGAGCCGTTCAAGCTCTTCGCACACGTGCAGAGCAATTCGTTTCATACCGTTGCTCACCGTTCCTGCAATGTGAGGCGTTAAAATAACATTGTCAAGGTCTCGCAGCTCGTTATCCTTTGACGGCGGTTCCGGGTTAGTTACGTCTATGCAGGCAAATATTCTGCCCTTTTTGAGTTCGCAAATCAAATCGTTTTCATTAATAACAGTTCCACGAGAGGTGTTTATTAAAACAGCTCCGTCTTTCATTAATGAAAGATTTTCTTTGTTTATCATATTGTCTGTGGCAGGAATTGAGGGAGCGTGAACACTCACAACATCGCTCTCACGCATAAGCTCGTCGAGTTCTACCTTTTCGGCACCTATTGCACTAATTTCTTCTGATGAAAGTGTGGGGTCATACATAAGAACATCAACGTGGAAGTTCTTTAAGAGCTTGACCATATGACGTCCAACAAAGCCACCGCTTATTACACCAACTTTTATATCATAAAAATCTTTAACTGTTGTGCGAATGTTTTCATCCCAAAGTTTGTTTTTGGTATCAATGTTTAGCTGATAAAAGCCCTTGCAGGCAGCAATGGCAAAACCGAGTGCAGTTTCGGCAACCCCCTCGCCGATTGCTGCAGCAGAATTGGTTATTCTGATGTTTCTTTCTATAAATTCGTCGGAAATTATGGGTTTAATGCTGCCGGCAGCATGAATCACGGCTTTAAGGTTGGGGCATATATCAAGTGCCTTTCCGCCGAGCTGAGGCGAACCCCATGATGTTATAATAACTTCGGAATCTTTGATAAAATCTAACCAATAAGCTTCATCTTCAAAATCTTTTTTATCATACACAAAAACCTGACCGGTTTTTCTGAGTCTTTCGTAATATTTTTCGCTGAAAACCTTTTCTCTGTTTTCTTCATTTACTAAAATAGCTATTTTGTTCATAACATTTATCCCCTCTGCGTTAGTCTTTGTATATATCGGCGGCAGTTTTTGCATATTCGGCTTCAAATTCGTAGCCGTCAAACTTGTCATTTTCGCCAAGCATATCGACAGACACAACTGCACCGTTAAGCTCATCTCTCGATTTTTTGCCGCAAAGCATAATCTGTGTGCAGTTAATGAGGGTTTCGATGTCGGTCAGTTTGTTCTTTTTGCCCATGAGCTTGTTGTACAGTTCACAAAGGAGACTTTTATAGATGTTGCCAACGTCTATGTCGAAGCTATAGGTGCCCTTTGTTGTGAGAATTGTAACATGGAAGGGCTGCCATACACCGTGAGTAAGATGGTATGTGCCCATTATGCCGTTTTCAAACTCAATATTATAAATTTCGCAGTGAACATCGGTTTTGGTTGCACCAACAAACCTGCAGCTTTTGCCCATAGATCCTGCAAGTGCTGAAAGTATTTCTACAACGTGTATTCCATAATTGAACTCATCAAGACCGCAAGTGGCATAAATTGAGACAATCTCCCCCACCTCGTCTTTGCTCTTTGCTTTAAAATCGCAAATTTCCTGAGCATACCTGGCAGATGAAGAACCCAAAATATTGGCTCCGTCTTTCACCAATTGTCTGAGCTTTTCTATATCTTTTACTGATCCTACTATTGGCTTATCAATAAATACCGGCTTGCCCCTTTCTATAAAAGGCATTGCCTGATCAAGATGCTTCTCCCAATTGCACGACTGCACAAAGCCTATATCTACTTTCTGCCGCCTCGCGATAAAACATGTCGCCGGTCATTTCATATGCAATCCAGAACATTCCGTTGCAAAGACCGTCGCACCACAAATTGCGGGGGTTAAACATATAAACGTGAGATCTATCATCAGTTGTACATCCCGGGCAGGCGGCACCGTATTTATCGTATTGAAGCTTCAGGCGCTCGAGTGCTTTCGCCGCCGCTTCTTCAAGCTTTGCCTTTTTAATTGTGTGGGTACCCGAGAAGCGTTCGGGATTTTGAAGTGTTATTTTTTGAGTAACCATTTTATTTTTTCCTTTCATTTAAAGCCTGTTTCCAAGCTCAAGAGCTTTATTCACAAGCTTACTTCCGCTGTCGGGCATATGGCAGCTGTTCTTGCAGGTTGCAATTTCGTAAACATTGCTGTTTGTTTCAAAAGCTTTTTCGGTTGGAATGTAGCCAAGGAAGCTGTTGCAATTTTCTATTACTATGCATTTTTCGCTTTGGGAACGCTTTTTTATTTCAAAGCCGAAATCAACAAAGATTTCACCGGGGAGTGCATAAATTGCCACGTCCCCCACTCTGAGAGCCTGAACATACACATCGTCGGTGTCGGAGGTGACATTGCGATAATAAACCGCAAGATTTTCTACTTTGTAGAGATAGCCCTCGTCAAAATATTTTTTGGAAAGCTCACCAAAATCGTCAAAAGAGATTTTTCGCTTTGTTAAAGCAACAAATTCCTTGACTGCGCCAACAGAGCCGCAAACAGGGGTTTTGTTGTTATCGGCGGTGATTACCGCATCAGCGAGAACCTTGCCTATGGGACGATGAGTAAAGAACTCCCGATGGGCGTCGTAGTTGTTGATGTCAACATGATTTATGTCGCCGCAGGTGCCGAGGTTAAACACGCTTACAAAATCATCGCCGTATTCCTTTTTCAGAAGCTTGGAAAGCTCAGAGGAATAGTCGCCGCTATAGCCCGGGCGGTCGGGATGAACAGTGTCCTGATGGAGGGCATAATTTATGAGAGCACCGATTCTTTTGCCGTCACGCTCTGCAAAGAGCACCGAAACTGTGGTATCAATATCGGCAAGAGGCTCTGCAATGTTTTCGAGGTCGGTTTTTCTTGGAAGGGATATGTAGGAGCCGTCTTTTAAAATAAAAGAGCGGTTAAAGGAAATGCCCTTTGCCTCGGATGCGGCAAAGCTGATGTCGGCTTCATCAAGCCGATTATAGGCCAGAATCACTGCATCTGCCGCCAAGCGGAAAAATACGCTTAGATACTCAGAATCGTGATAACCATTGACCTGAACTGTGTCGGATACGGGAGCACCGGTGTGAGTGTGAACAGATGAGATGCACACATTTTCGGCAGGAATGCCTGTGTAGGCTGTGATTCGTTCGGTAACAACGCTGTGCATATCTTCAGGAACAGAGCAAGTGTCCACACTGAGAAATGCAATGCAATTGCCATCGCTTTCTATAACAAATGCTTTGGCATAGAGCCTGTCGTATACTTCAACAGCTCTGCGATTATTGTAGTTACCCGGAACAAAGCAACCAAGAGGAGGGGTTATATCACATTCGTAAAATCCCGCCTTGAATTTTGATATTGACATTGTTATCAACTCCTAATTTAAATATGGTAATATTGACATTTGAAGAGCTTCGTCGCGTCTTGCCAATGCGAAAAAAACAAATCAATGTTTATTGAGAATTTCAAAATCTTTCTTTTTTCGAATGAGAGCTTCAAGATAAAAATAATCGCCGATTACCGAAGAAAGATTCGCAAGATTGGGACTGGATTTGAAACCGTAGGAATAACCAATGAGTCCGTCCGTTTTCTTTAACGGCTCGAGAGATGCATCTTTAATCAGTCTCGCAAGTAATTCATCTGCCAAACAGATATATTTTTTGAATGATTTGTCATTTGTTTCCTTGGCAATGTTATACACAGCACATATCATACAAGAGAGCATTGTGGAATCTATACATGAAATGTCTGTAGACATTATCTCGGGCATATATCTGTCGAGTATTTTGGTTGCCTTTTTATAGGCAGATTCATCTTTGTTCCAGCGGTACAGGTCTGCAAGACCATAGAGCCCCCACGATATGGCTCTGGCGTATTTTCCCGTTATCCCGCTGGGTTCAGCCTTGCTTGCGGCAATGCCATAGTCCCAGTAAACCGTGCCATCGTCGCTTATGAGGTTTTGAATAATAAACTCGGTAACGTTGTCGGCAACCTTTTTATAGTAGCCAACGCCTGTGAATTCGTGTGCCCAATAAAGGATTGAACAATTACACATTGCACTGATTTTTATGGCTTCTGTTTTGTCGGCATCGATATTGAGGTAGTTCTTGTCGGTAAAATAGATGCCGTCTTTAGATTTGTAGCTTGCAACGAGAATGTCTGCCGCTTTTACAACGGCTATTCGTGCCTTTTCGATTTTGCCAATTTTGTATGCCGAAACACACGACGGAACATACAAAAGTCCCATTTCGGAAAAATGCTGATAGTCATATTCATAAAGCCTGTGACAGAGGTTGTCGATGTATTTGGAAAAAATATAACGATAGCGTTTGTCGCTTGTCATATCGTAGGCAAGGATATATATGCCCGTCCAGTATCCGCAACCCATATCGTCCTTGTGGGCTATGCTGTAGGCACCGTTGATGTCGGAGCATATATACGGAATTCCGTCGGCAAATTTTATCATATTAAGCTCCACAATCTGCATTGCCTTGTTATAGGCTTCATCAATTTGCTGTTTTTTTATGGCAGTGTTTACCTTAAAATCAGAATTTAGTGACTTGTTAGCGTAATGTTGCATTGCCGGAGTGAGCATATGTTTTGTTGGGTTTTCGAAAGATTTTTTCTCTCGATATGCTCTGGGAGTTATTCCGACAACTGATTTAAAGGCACGTGTAAAACATCGTGAATCTTTAAATCCGCACTTTTTTGATATGATATATATCGGATCAGTGGTTTGCTCCAAAAGCTCAATAGCATAATTGTTCCGTCTGGTCAGCAAATATTTGTGCATTGTGCATCCTGTTCTTTTTTTAACAAGATAATTAATATAATTGGGATGCATAGCAAAAATTTTGCCAACGCTCAGGTTGGTGAGGTCCTGATGAAAATTGCGGTTAATATACTCTATTATTTTTTCTGTAATACCTTTGTTTTCGTTATTTTGATTGCCCTCTCTAAGAGCTTGGGCAATATCAGCCAGTACGCTTATCATAAGCGCACTGCTTTTCATTACATAGTACGCTTCGTACAGCATAAACTCTCGCACAATTTCTGAAAGCTTGTTTTCAATGGCATACATTCCCTTTACATACACAGTGGAATTAAAGAGTAAAAAATCCGAAAAATTTACTTTTTCAAAAATTTTATTATTTTTGAATTTATCACTGATATCATACAGGTTAGCAAAGCTGGTGTTACAATTTTCCAGAGTGTAGTCAAAATCGACAAATATAAAGCTTGCGTAACCATCACAGGGAATAAAATGATAAGTATCCCCCGGGCGAATTATTACAGCATCACAATTTTCCATTTCATACTTAACACCATTAACAACCAATTCGCAATAGTTGCCGAGAGAATAAACCAGAAAATGATCATAGTTAGCATTGATCGGATACGCCTGATTTTTTACAACATATTTTTTTGCACTTCTTACAAAGGGACGAATATCTGTAAACAAGATTTCTTTCATAATTTCACCCGAATTTATAGTAATATGTACGAGGCGAAAAAAGGCAAACAATGTGATATTTAGATGTCATATTCTATTTTTACCGCTTTGCCGGTTTTTGCTGATTCAACAACTGCACGACAAACCATCACGGTTTTTGCACCTTCTCTGCCCGTCATAAGGAGTGGAGCACCGTTTACAACAGAATCTATCATAGCAGCATGCTCTCCGGCTGTATTGTGATTATTGATGTTTGCTTTAAGCTTGTGCTTGATGCCTGCTTCGCCAGCACCAAACATACCGTCGGCAAGATTGCCATCTGAAAGGTTGATGGTAAATTCACTCGATGTGTTATCGACAGTGATGGTGCCTTTTGTGCCATATATAACTGTGCGCATGGTATATTCACGTTTGCAGCCTATTGAGGTGAACACCTTACCAATCACGTTGTTTGGGAATTTGAATATAGCAACGGTTGCATCATCGACCGGCCAATCGGTAAGAACCTTGTGGTTGCTGTATGCCGTTGTCTCTACAGGATCGCCGGCAATCCAACGGATGAGGTCGATAGCGTGACATGCTCCACCGATAATGGGTTCTCTGTCGGGGTCAACACGCCAGTCATCTGTGCCTCTGGCGTGGCTGTAGTCGTGAGCATATTCACTTTCGATAAAGAAAAGTTCGCCTATGAGACCCTGATCAACAAATTTTTTGGCTTCTATAAACGCCGGAGCAAATCGGCCAATCTGGCCAACCATAAGAAGCTTGCCTGTTTTATCGGCAGCTGTAACCATATCTTTGCATTCATCAACAAAAAGTGACATTGGCTTTTCACAAAGGACGTGACTGCCTGCATTGAGAGCCGCAATTGTGGCACCGGCGTGGGCCTTATCTGATGTGGCAACGGTGACGATGTCGAACTTCATAGAAGAAAGCATTTCGTTATAGTCATCAAAGCACTGTGCGTTGAGAGAGTATTTCTCGTTAACCTCATGGCATTTTTCGATATGCTTGTCACAAAGTGCAACAATTTCTATGTCTCTGCGAAGCACAAGAGCATCTATATGATGTCTGCCAAATGAACCACAGCCTATAACTGCATATTTGAGTAAAGTTTTTTCATTCATTTCAATGTACCTCCAATGAAAAAGTATCAATTTGTTATAATAAGTATAGCATTTATCGACAATTCTTAAAATCCCCAAAATCAATTATAAACATACCAAAACAAAGTTTTTGCTGCAAGCAAAAACCCGCCGAATATCGTGGACGTGTATCCTCGATTTTCTGCGGGTGTTTTTATTTGCTTTTCGTTATTTAATGTTTTATATAAGTTTATTTAAAAGCTCCTGTGCCTTTAATATGTCACGAATCTGATCGTCGCCACTGATTTCTCTCTCTATTGTGATGGGACCGTCGTAACCGATTTTTTTGAGCTTTTCGACAAATGCGGGGAAATTGACAATACCCTCTCCTATTGCTTTTTCTCTGCCGAGGTTTTTGCCGTCGGTGGGATAGCAGCCGTCTTTGGCATGAATATCACGAACATATTTGCCAAGGATATCGATAGCATCTAACGGATGAGCTTTTCCGTAAAGAATCAGATTGGCAGTGTCAAAATTGACACCGATATTGTCGAGACCAACATCTTCGATTGTTCTGCGAAGAGTAACCGGAGTTTCCTGACCTGTTTCAAAGAGGAAGTATTGGTTATTATTCTTAAAATAACCTATAACATAACGGAGAGCCTCAACAATTGAGTTGTATTCTGAAGTTGATGGATTTTCGGGCAAAAAGCCAACGTGTGTTGCAACATTTTCAACACCAAGCATCTTTGCAAAATCGGAGCCTTTCATAAGGTCTTTGATTCTTGCATAGCGGTATTCCGGCGGAACGAGCCCAAGAGTGTGAGGTCCCTGATAGAAATTCCATATTGAAGGACCTGACCAACCGCACCAGAAGGTTGAAATTGTCACATCATATTTTTTGCATATTTTGTTTACAAGCTCAGCATTTTCTGCGGTGAAAAGCTCGGGATTCCATCCGCACAGCTGGCAAGAGTCAAAATTCATTTCTCTGAGCTTTGCTATCTTTTCTTCCATGCCTGTTTCGGTGAGAAGAACCAATACACCAAGTTTCATATTATGTCATCCTTTCGGTTATTTTATTTAAAGCTTTTTCTTATTCTGTCAAAGGCTTCTTCTACAAGAGAGCGCTGTGTTGCAAGGTTGATACGTATGTGATGCTCCAAGCCCTTGTAGTCCTGATAATCTTTAGTGTCATAATAGCTTCCGGGGTCGCCGGTTACTCTCCATGTGTTTCTCATGAGGTTCCACATCTGCTCATTGTTGATGCCAAGCTCTGTTATATCCACCCAAAGGAGAAAAGTTCCATCGGGCTTTTGTGCATGAATCGGCAGACCATCGAGGTAATCTAATGCAAGCGAGATGTTGCCCTCCACATATGACATCATTTCCTGATACCAGGTTTCGCCATGGGTGTATGCTGCAGTCTGCGCTTCGCGGTCTAAAACCGTGGGCATGCCGCAAGCATAGCCAAAGTTATAGAGCATATCTCTGACCTTGTCGCGCAGTTCGGCATTGGGAATGATGGCGGTGCCTATATGAAATCCGCCCATGTTGAAGGTTTTGGAAGTGGAAATCACACTTATGCTTCTGTCTTTGATTGACG
>SVJL01000002.1 GCA_015068985.1 Oscillospiraceae bacterium | reverse complement strand
TCAAATCAAGGCTTTGCCTTGCTTTGAGCGATAGCCCGACGCTGTACAAAAGTACTGCGAGGGTGAGATTTGGCAATAGTCAAAAGCAATTTATAAAGAGAAAAACATTGCAAAAACAATGTTTTTCTACATATAGATTAATTTTTAAGTGTTTAAGGGATAAATTACAATTATTAACAAGCTTAAACTCTGCTTTTGACGTTCTGGACTTTTTTTACATTCCCTTTGGGTTATATCATATTTGCAATTATAATATCAAGTGCTGCCCAACCGTCGGAAAGACCGTTTTTGATTTTGTGGTCGGCATCAAAACACATTTTTGTTATTTTGTCAAGCTCGGAGAGTGGAATTTTGGCTATCTGTTTAAGATGCATATTCACAAAATATTCTCTTTGACCAAGCTTTGCCGCAATCTCTCTTGCACCCATGGTTTCAGAGAGAATTTTTTCTTTTCTGAGCTGATTGTATTTGCTGAATATTGCCGCATTAATAGCAATTGGCTCTTCTCGCAAAAGCTTTAATTCTTCATATTTTTCGCAGGCCTTTTCGGCGTTGCCGCCAAGCAAATCGTCAATCATTTCAAACACTCTGTTTTCGGCAATTTTGCAACAGCATATGTCGATATGCTCTTTTGTTATCTCTTTTTCATCTGCTCTGTAGGCTGCAAGCTTTTCTATTTCGTTTTTCAAAATATACATACTTGGCGAACAGCAATCAATGAGGTGCCTTGCCGTGTCGGGCAAAATTTCCTTGCCACAGCTTGCAGCATATCGTCTCACCCAGTCGGTAAGGTCGGCTTCTTTTTGAAACGGAAACTCATCGACACCAAAATCTTTGGCAATCTGCTTGTAAATAGCGTTCCTTTTGTCAACGCTTATCTCTGAAAAAATGATAATAACAAAGTCGGGCACTTCGCTAAGGGTTTTCTGCCAATATTTCTTGTCGGCATCACTTGCTTTTTTCATAAGGTCGGAGTTTTTTATAAATAGTATTTTCTTTTCGCTCATACATGGATAAGAGCTTAAAAAGTCGTCAATCTCTTCCGGCTCGGGTTTTTTTGAAATGATTTCTTTGTAGTTAAAATCGGCAAAGGTAGAGTCAAGAACCTTTCCCACAAGAGCTTTTTTGTAATAATCCTTGAGAAAATTCTCTTCACCATACAAAAGATAGACGCTTTTGTAGCTTTGTTTTTTTATATCTTCTTTAATTGACATACCGTCACCTCATTGTGTCTATTGTCATTTTGCCGTTTTTATCGGCTTTGATTTTAATTGCACCCGATTCAAAGGTCTTATATACCTTGCATCCGCTTTTTTCAAAGCTTTCAACAGTTTCCGGAGCAGGGTGTCCGTAGATGTTGTATTTTGAGCACGATGCTATAGCAACCTCTGCACCGGATTTCTGAGCAAGCATATCTGACAGAGCGTTTTTGGCTCCGTGGTGAGGGATTTTTATAACGTTGCACTCCACATCCTGAACAAGGCAGTTCTCCAGTGCTTCTTCTTCGCAGTCGCCATAAAACATTGCCGAAAAATCGCCATAACGCACCTTTGTTACCATCGACATATTGTTATTTCCCAAAAAGACATCGTTTGCAGGATAGATAATGTCCATAGTCAATCCGTTTTTTGTCGTGATGCTGTCGCCTTTTTGCACATAGGTGATTTTTGTTGCCGACTTTGCACAGCTCTCCAAAAGCTTTTCGTAGTTTTCGCGTGCTTCTCTTTCCGTAATGTCGTAATTTTTAGGGAGCAACAAATTTTTAACCTTTCCCTTTTCAATAATATCACATAGCCCGTTCACATGGTCTTTATGATAATGACTCACAATAACGGCATCAAGCTTTCGGATATTTTTGTGTCTCAATACCGATTCAACGGTTGATGCAACATAATCCTGCTCATTCTGACTTCCGCAGTCTATCATAAAGTCTGATCCATCGCACTGAATTATTGCACAGTCTCCCTGACCAACATCAACAAAGGTTATTTCAATTCCTTTGTCACTCACATTATACACCAAAAAACCAACGCCTGCAATAACAAAAATCAGTGAAGTTATAATCAGGGTTTTAAGGCTTGACTTTCGTATAATATAAATTCCCGCTACGGCAAACAAAAGTAAAAATCCAGTCCATAAAAGTGCTTGCGGATAGATGTTTATTGTTGACATCGGAAGCGATTCCACAATGTGGGCTATCTTTATCACATATTTTCCCATAGCCGAAAGTGCGTAACCAAATATCTGTGCAACCACTCCCGGCAAAAGCGAGGTTGCAAAGGCGAAAAATATGCCAAGAGCCATAAAAAATCCCATAACCGGAAGCACAGCCGAGTTGGCTATCCACGAATAAAGAGGCACATAACCAAAAGCTATGCTTGTAATTGGCAGAGTGGTTAGTGTTGTCATTGCCGAAATAACAATTGTGTTGCCAACATAATTGTCGGTCAGCAGAGGAAATTTGTATGCCGATTTAAAATGAGATATAATGTCGATTCCAAAAAGCACACCAAGGGTAGACAAAAGCGAAAGCCACATCGCCACACTGTAGGCACAGTATGGCATAAGTATCACAATAACAAACCCCGAAACAACAAGAGCATTTTTGGCATTGTAGTCTCTCGGCACAACTGCCGCCGCACCCAGAATGAGCATCATAATAAATGCCCTTATAACCGACACTCCAAATCCGGTGAATATCAGCACAAAAAGACCAACAAACCCGCTTGCTATCAGTGATATTATTGCTTTTTTGGCTCGCTTTATTTTTAGCTTTGATATAAAGAAAAATATGGCACACATAAAAATGTTGAGATGCAGGCCCGATATGGCAACAATATGATATATTCCGGCGCTTTTGAATGCACTTTCGTCTTTTGGCAAAATTCCCCCTCGGTCACCTGTTATAATTGCCTTTGTCAGACCGCTGCTTGCCTTTAAGATATACCTGTCACAGCTCTCGTTAAAATTGCTGCGTATTTTGTAGATGGGTTTTAAAGGAGAATCAACTTTTTCAAATTTTGCACTGTCCACATAACACAGAGCTGCAACATCCAGACTTTTCATATAGTTTTTGTAGTCAAATCCACCCTCGTTACCAACGCTTTTGGCAAGGGTAAGAGCACCGCAAAATTGCACGTTGTCGCCTTTTTCGGGCATAACGTCGCTTTCTTTCACGCTAACAGAAACTCCCGTGTTCAAAAGAGAGGTAGAGGAGCAATCTGTGATTCTGATAGTAAAGCTGATTTTACCGTCGTCATGTCTTTCGGGAAAGCTGGTTATTTTGCCCTCAACGGTCAAATCTTCGTTTGATGAGTTTATAATTTTGCAAATCCGGTCATACTTATGGTTGTATATGCAAACCGATGTAAAAGCTAATGTAAGAGCAATCAATGTAAGAATAATATGGCTGCGAAATTTTATCAAATTATGTAATATTTTCATTTTATTATACCTTTAAAATAATTTTATGCTAATATCTTATCACTTTTTTGTACAAATAACAACTTGATTTTATAAAAAATATGTTATATAATATGTTTTAATCGTTAATTCTAAAATGGATTGTTGTGTCCGAGGGAGGAACATACATATGGCTCTGTATGCAATGAGCGATCTTCATCTTTCGCTTTCTGCCGAAAAGCCAATGGATATTTTTGGCTCTGCATGGCACAATTATATGGAAAAAATCGATGCCAACTGGCGGTCTTTGATAACAGACGATGACCTGGTTATCGTTGGCGGTGATATTTCGTGGGCGATGTATATCGAAGAAGCAAACAAAGATTTTGAATTTCTGAATTTGCTTCCCGGCAAAAAGCTCCTTGTTCGCGGCAATCACGACTATTGGTGGACGTCTTATTCAAAGCTCAGGCAATATGTTGCTTCAAATGGGTTCGACACCATAAGCTTTTTGCAAAACGATTCATTTGTATACGAAAACACCGTAATTTCAGGCACACGTGGCTGGTTGATTCCATCGTCAGAGTCTTTTGGTTCAAAAGATTCAGGAATTTACGAGCGTGAGCTGATACGGTTGGAGCTGTCGCTCAAATCGGCGGTGAGCAATTCCGATGAGGGGATGAGACGCATTGCAGTGCTTCATTATCCGCCAATTTCTTCCGAGGGTGTGCCCGACGAAAAAATTTCGGAGCTTCTTCGACGCTATGGTGTGACAAAGTGTGTGTATGGTCATCTTCACGGCTATGCCTGCTCCGAGAGCTTTTCGGGCTTGGCAGACGGCATTGAATATGCCCTTGTATCGGCAGACCATCTTCAGTTCAATCCGTATAATCTGGATTCATAATCCGGTTAATATATAATTTAGTATAAAAATTTTATTTGGGAGGTTTCCTACAGATGAAACTTATAAAAAACGAACAAATTGAAAAAAACACTGTCAAACTCACAATCGGAGTTGACAAAGAAACATTCGAAAAAGCAATTGAAAAAGCTTACAAGAAAAACGTTAAGCAGATTGCAATCCCCGGCTTCAGAAAGGGTAAAGCGCCCAGAAAGATTATCGAAAGATACTATGGCGAAGGTGTTTTCTACGAAGATGCTGTTAACTTTGTTTGCCCCGAAGCATACGAATATGCAGTTAATGAATCCGGTATTGAGCCTGTTGACCGTCCTGAAATCGACATCGAAACAATCGGTGGCGAAGAAGACCTTGTTCTCACTGCAACAGTAACTGTAAAACCTGAAGTTACTCTTGGTGAATACAAAGGCGTTAAATGTGAGAAAGTAGTTTACGAAACAAAAGACGAAGATATCGATGCCGAAATCAAAGCAATGGCAGAAAAAAATGCCAGAATGATTAACGTCGAAGACAGAGCCGTTAAAATGGGCGATATCACAACAATCGACTTTGAAGGCTTTGTAGACGGTGTTGCATTTGCAGGCGGCAAAGGCACAGATCACACTCTCGAAATCGGCAGCGGTCAGTTTATTCCCGGTTTTGAAGACCAGCTCGTTGGTGCAGAAATCGGAAAAGAGACCGAAGTTAACGTAACATTCCCCGAAGAATACCACGCAGAAGAGCTCAAAGGCAAACCTGCAGTGTTCAAAGTAACTGTTAAAGAAATCAAAGAAAAAGAGCTTCCTGCTCTCGATGATGATTTTGCAAAAGACGTTAGCGAATTTGAAACCTTTGAAGAATACAAAAACAGCGTTAAAGAAAGACTTGACAAAGCTAACGAATCCAGAACAAAAGCAGAGTTTGAAAACAAACTCGTTGAAGCAGTTTGCGAAACAGCCGAGGTAGACATTCCCCAGTGTATGATTGACAACCGTGTTGAAGATCTGGTTAAAGAGTTTGGCTACCGTCTTTCTTCTCAGGGCCTCAGCTTAGAACAGTACATTCAGTTCACAGGCTCCGACCCAGACACATTCAAAGGTCAGTTCAAAGATCAGGCCGAGGCTCAGGTTAAATCAAACCTTGTTTTAGAAAAAATTGCTAAAGAAGAAAAGGTTGAAGTTACTGAAGAAGACCTCGAAGCAGAGCTTAAGAACATGGCAGATATGTATGGCATGGAACTCGACAAAGTTAAAACTCTCATTGGCGACAACGAGAAAGAGTCCATAAAAGAAGATCTCAAAATCAGAAAAGCAGTAGCAATCATTGCCGATAATGCAAAAGCAGGCAAGGCAAAAGCAGCAGCAACCAAAAAACCTGCCGCATCAAAAGCAAAAGCTGACGATAAAGAAGCAGACGAGAAAGCTCCCGCAAAAAAGACAACTGCTAAAAAAACAACAACAAAAACTGCAACAACCAAAGCTGCTCCCAAAAAGACAGCTGCAAAAGCTAAAAAAGAAGAAGAATAATTTTTCACTACAGCACAAAATATAGCATAAGGAGGAATTGCTGTTATGAGTCTTGTACCAATGGTAATCGAACAAACCAACAGAGGAGAACGCTCATTCGATATTTATTCACGTCTTTTGAAAGACAGAATAATCTTTTTGGGCGAAGAAGTAAATGACGTAACCGCCAGTCTTGTGGTTGCACAGATGCTTTTCCTTGAGGGAGAAGACCCCGATAAGGACATCAATCTCTACATCAACAGTCCGGGCGGCTCAATAACTGCAGGTATGGCAATTTACGACACAATGCAATACATTAAGTGTGACGTATCCACCATCTGCATAGGTATGGCGGCCTCCATGGGAGCGTTTCTTTTGGCAGCAGGTGCAAAAGGCAAAAGATTTGCACTGCCCAACAGTGAAATTATGATTCATCAGCCTCTCGGCGGTATGCAGGGTCAGGCTACCGACATTAAAATTCATGCCGACAGAATCATCAAAATCAAAAACACTCTCAACACCATTCTCAGCGAAAGAACCGGCAAACCCTTAGAACAGATTATTGCCGACACTGAGAGAGATAACTTTATGACAGCAGCCGAGGCAAAGGCCTATGGCTTGGTTGACGAGGTTATTGAAAAAAGAAAATAAGAGGAGCTGCATAAATGAATAACAAAAATAAAGAGCTTTGCTGCTCATTCTGCGGCAAAACACAAGACATGGTAATCCGTCTCATTTCGAGTCCGGCTGCCGATGTGTTTATCTGCGATGAATGTGTTGAAGCTTGCAGCGAAATCGTCGAAAGTGATTATCAGGCAATGGGTGTGGCTCCTGAGTTTAAACTCAGTGAGCTCCCCAAGCCCGTTGACATTAAAAACATTCTCGATATGTATGTTGTTGGTCAGGACAGAGCCAAAAAGAGTCTTGCGGTTGCAGTGTATAATCACTACAAACGCATCTGTGCTCCCAAAACCGATAAAGACGATGTTGAGCTCCAGAAGAGTAACATTTTGCTTGTCGGCCCCACAGGTTCAGGCAAAACTCTGCTTGCTCAGACTCTTGCAAAAATAATCGACGTTCCTTTTGCCATTGCCGATGCAACCTCTCTTACTGAGGCAGGCTATGTTGGTGAAGATGTTGAAAACATTTTGCTAAAGCTCATTCAGGCTGCCGACTACAATATCGAAAGTGCCGAGCGAGGCATCATATATATTGACGAAATCGATAAGATTGCCCGCAAATCCGAAAATCCGTCCATAACACGTGATGTTAGCGGCGAGGGTGTTCAGCAGGCACTTCTCAAAATATTGGAGGGCACTGTTGCTTCCGTTCCTCCACAAGGCGGACGCAAACACCCGCAACAGGAGTTTATTCAGATTGACACAACCAACATTCTCTTCATATGTGGCGGTGCATTCGACGGTATTGAAAAAATCATCGAACAACGCACCGGCAAAAAAGTGCTTGGTTTTGGTGCCGAAATCAAATCGGGCAAAGAAAAGCAGGTTGGCGAAATCTTAAAAGACATTCAGCCTCAGGACCTTTTAAAGTTTGGTCTTATTCCTGAATTTATCGGCAGACTTTCGGTTAATGTCACTCTCGATTCTCTCGACCGTGATGCTCTTGTCAAAATTCTGACCGAGCCTCGTAATGCGTTGGTTAAGCAGTATCAGAAGCTGCTTTCCTACGATGACGTTGAGCTGAAATTTGAAAAGCAGGCAATTGAAGCAATTGCCGACAAAGCAATCGAACTCAAAACCGGTGCTAGAGGTCTTCGCTCAATCATGGAAGAAACAATGAGCGACATAATGTTTTTGGCTCCGTCCGACACTGCTTCAAAAAAATGCCTTATAACTGCCGATATGGTAGATTCTAAGGTTAAATCTTTGCCAAAGGCTTCGGCAAAAGAAGAAAAACTCAAAAAAGAAGCATAATCTTAAAGCTGTAGCATTGATTTGTTGCAGCTTTTTTTGTTAGTCGAACTCAAGCATTAGTTGTAAGATAAATTATTGTTTATAGATAAGATTGTAAATTGTAGGGGTCGATGCCCACATCGACCCGTTTAATGATACAATGCGGGCGGATGTGGGCATCCGCCCCTACAAACCAACAACCTAAACAGTGCTATAAACAATAATTTATAATAGTTCAAATAATACTCCGACGGCTAACAAGTCTGAACCCTCTACAGGAGAGAAAAATATGAAATCGAAAACTTTCCACATTCCCGTCTTTGTGCCACACAAAGGCTGCCCTCACGATTGTGTTTTTTGCAATCAACGCAAAATAACCGGTCAAACCGAGGAAATGACGCCCCAAAAAGCGCAAGATATTATAGAAGCTCACCTTGCAACAATCGAAAAATATAACCCCAAAGGCACCTACTATACCGAAATTGCTTTTTTTGGCGGTAGCTTTACTGCAATTCCAATAGAAAGCATGGTGTCGCTTTTGGAGGTTGCCGCCAAATACATAAAGTCGGGCAGAGTGGGGGGCATAAGATGCTCAACCCGACCCGATTGTATCAGTGAGGAGATTCTTGATGTTTGCAAAGCCTATGGTATGACCGCCATAGAGCTTGGAGTTCAATCGACAGATGAAGAGGTGCTTCTGGCTTCAAACAGAGGTCATAGCTTTGAAGACGTAAAAAAAGCATCTGAGCTCATCAAAGAGCGTGGCATAGAGCTTGGTCTCCAGATGATGACAGGTCTCCCCGGCGACACAAAAGAAAAATCTGTTTTTACTGCACGTCAGATTGCTGCATTGAATCCGCAATGTGTGAGAATATACCCAACGCTTGTTATGGAAGGCACTCATCTTTTTGAAATGTATCAAAGAGGCAAATACCTACCCCAAAAGCTTGACGACGCCGTTGAGCTTGCCGCAGAGCTTGTTGAGATTTTTGAAGAAAAAAACATAACAATTCTCCGCATTGGTCTCCAAACTACCGACGGAGTTAATTCGGCCACGGTTATCGGGCCGTATCACAACGCTTTTGCAGAGCTTGTGTATGGCAGAATCATACGTAAAAAAATTGAAAATCACATTGTATCTCGATCAATTAAAAACACAACTCTTGAAATTGATGCACCAAAGGATAAGATTTCGCAGATTGTCGGGCACAAAAAAGAGAATCTGATGTATTTTAAGGAAAAATACAATATAAATCTAAAGCTAAACCACAAAAACTAACATTAAAACACAAACAAATCAAAAAAAATCAACAAAAATCAAAAAAATCTCTTGACTTGTAGCAAAAATAGTGTATAATTATATATGTATTAAAGAAATCCGTTTTTCTCTGTGCCAAAGAGTCATTAAACGTGTTTTCAAAAAATACTTTCGGCATTGCCGAATAAGGAGATAAAAATATGTTAGTTAATATGAATGAAGTTCTCAGACCGGCTAAACAGGGCAAATATGCTGTCGGTTTGTTTAACGCAGTAAACTTAGAGCTTGCCCGCGGTATTCTTAATGCTGCAGAATGCACACGTTCACCGGTTATCATGGGCACAGCCGAGGTTCTTCTTCCTTATGGTCCCCTCGAAGAAGTTTCTTATTACTTAATCCCCATGGCTAAGAAAGCAAATGTTCCCGTTGTTGTTCATCTTGACCATGGTCTTACCTACGACACTTGCGTTCAGGCTCTTAAGCTTGGTTTCAGCTCAGTTATGTATGACTGCTCAACCGATTCTTATGAAGAAAATGTCCGCAAGGTTAAAGAAATGGCAGATCTTGCTCATTCCTATGGTGCAACCATCGAAGGTGAGCTTGGTCACGTTGGCGATAATGAAGGCTCTGCAGAGGGCAGCGACCATCTCGAAGACCCCTCCAAATTCTTCACCGATCCCAAGCTTGCTAAAGACTTTGTAGACAAAACAGGCGTCGATGCTCTTGCTATTGCTGTCGGCAATGCTCACGGTGCATATAAGCTTCCTCCCAAACTCGACTTTGAGAGAATCCGCACCATTGCCAAAACAGTTGACGTTCCTCTTGTTCTTCACGGTGGTTCCGGTCTTACCGACAACGACTTCCGTCAGGCAATTCAGGAAGGTATCAGCAAGGTTAACATCTTCACCGATATTAACGTTGCAGCTGTAGAGGCTGAATTTAAGAAATTCCAGAGTATGGACAAAGGTCTTATCGACCTTATCCCTGCTGCAGTTGAAGCTGTTAAACAGGAAAGTATGAAGAAAATGAAACTTTTCTCCAGCGACGGCAAAGCAGGTGCAGCTCCTGCATATGGCGGAGCAAACATTGAAGAGCTCACAAAGCTCGTTGCAGCAGAAGTTGCAAAATATCTTAATAAATAATCAGATACTAAAAAATCCTTCCCATACGGGGAGGATTTTTTTCATTTTAGCCTGACAGCTACTGTCAGGCTAAGAGCCAATCAAGAGCATTAATTTGCTTTATGCCATTATGAGACACTATAGGCTCGTCATCCATTGTGAGCAAATATTTCGGATTATGATCTGTTATATTGTTTATAGGTTTTAGTTCTCTCTCAAGAACTGAATCATCAGCTACGGTATAAGCAACTTGATAATATTCGGTTCCTTCGTTGTTTATAGCAATAAAATCAACTTCTGTAGTTCCTGCTTTTCCAACATACACCTCATAACCACGCCTTAAAAGCTCCAAATATATAATGTTTTCAAGGATATGCCCTCTGTCGGCTTTTTTTGTTCCGAGAAGATAATATCTGAGACCAATATCCGCAACATAATATTTTCCGCCTGTTTCAAGCAATTGCTTGCCTTTAATATCATATCGCTCTGCTTTGTAGATTATAAAGCTTTCCTGCAATGCTCTGAGATATGATTCCACTGTATTTACAGTTGTTTTATTACCCGAAGATGTTAGTGCATTAGCTATTTTTGTTGCAGATGTGGGATTTCCAATATTATCAAAAATAAAGCGAATAACATTTTCCAGAGTGGAAACATCAAGAATCTTTTTGCGTGATATAATATCTTTAAGAACAACAGAATTATATATGCTCTCAAGATATATTGATTTTGCTTTTTTACCCTCAAGCTCAGTTATATAAGGAAATGAACCATTTTCAATATATTCACGATACTTACGAGACAAATCTGTTTTGTCTCCGATAGTGCTTACATATTCTTTGAAAGAAAGAGGCAGCATTTTAATTTCAACATATCTGCCCGAAAGGAGAGTGGCAAGCTCACCTGATAAAATTCCGGCATTTGACCCGGTTATATAGAGGTCAACATTCTTCTTTATATACAGTCCGTCGCAGGCTTCTTGGAAATCTTTAACCTTTTGTACCTCATCAAGAAACACATAGTTTATTTTATCAGGAATAAGCCTTTCATTGATATAAGCGTAGAGCTTTTGGCTTTCTCTTAATTCAGCAAAATCAGGGTCTTCAAGATTTATTGATATAATTTGCTGCTCAGATATTCCGGATTCCATAAGATAGTTTCTGTATATTTCATAAAGTGTTGACTTGCCACACCTGCGAATACCGGTGACAACTTTTATTAGTTCTTTATTCTTAAAAGACTTCAGTAGCTCCAGATAGTTATCTCTGGGTATCATAAAACCACCTCCGGGAAGTTTGTGAGGTAATTATAACAAAATTCTACTATTTTGTCAAGTTTGTTGAATTCATTTAATAAACCTTACAATTAAATACGCTTTATTTAATACATATTATATAATTTACAAATAATTTTATGCGTTTAAATTAATATTATAAAACAAACCCATAAAAATTGTTTACCGCAATTTTATGGGCTTGTGTTTTTATTGTGAGGTTTGCTGTTTTCTTAATAATTCTGCAAAAGTAATCATAAGCAAAAATTCTGCCAATTTGATGAATTGATAGATTTATATTTGCTATATGCGGATTCGTTCATTTCTAAATAGCGGTTCAATTCAGGAAAATCAATTCTATAATAATATTTTTCTTCATTTTCTCTAAAGTTTAACACTTTATACACGTTTCCGTTTGTTATATCAATTGAAAAAGAAAGTTCAGCATTGTTTTCTGCCGCCAGTCTTGTTGGCCCGTCTTTTATGCTTGATATTTTTCTTAATTCATTTCCGCTAATTCCAACAATTTTCTCGCCCTTTAATATTTCCTTTGGGGATAAAACGAAAATTCGCTTCAGATGTTCTGTGGAATTTACCGAACATCTGCCTTTGTTTAAGCTTTTATATAGGTTTTTTCTTGCAATAGAATGTTTTATGTCTTTGATTTTTATAATTAGACATACAATACCAAACATCAATATATAAGGTATCGGCTGATTATATAATAGGGTTGTGTGATGATATAAAATCGTACAAGGTCATCAAATAAAGGTTTCAGATTAAAAAGGGATTTTTATATCCCTTTTTTCTTGCAAATTTTTCGTTCTTATGATATTATATAAAAGGTGTTTTATGCGTTCAGCATAATAAGAATCATACAAAAGAATTTTTGAGGTGTATCCAATTGTATCTAAAAGGAATCGAAGTGCAGGGCTTTAAGTCTTTTGCCGACAAAATAAATCTTGAATTTGGTCAGGGCATCACCACCATAGTTGGCCCCAACGGCAGCGGAAAGAGCAACATTTCCGATGCTATCCGCTGGGTTATGGGTGAGCAGAGTGCCAAGAGCCTTCGTGGCGGCAAAATGGAAGACGTTATTTTTGCCGGCACTCAGAAGAGAAGTCCTCTCGGGTTTGCTCAGGTGTCGATTGTTCTCGACAACAAAGACAATATTTTTAATATAGACTACGACACCGTTAAGGTAACACGTCGTGTTCATCGAAGCGGCGAAAGCAACTATCTTATCAACGACAAAGAATGTCGTCTGAAAGACATTCACGAGCTCTTTATGGACACCGGCCTCGGCAGAGAGGGCTATTCGGTTGTGGGTCAGGGTAAGATTGACCAGATTCTTTCCAATAAGGCAGAAGAGCGCCGCAACATTTTTGAAGAAGCTTCCGGTATCACCAAATACAAATACCGTAAGGCAGAATCCGAAAAAAAGCTTTTGCAGACCGACGAAAACCTCGTAAGAATAAAAGACCTTTTGTCGGAGCTGGAATCTCAGGTTGGTCCCTTGGAGATTCAGTCGCAGAAAGCACGAAAATATCTTGATCTCAGAGAAGTGCTCAAAGGCCTCGATATCAACATTTCAATCCGTAATATCGACAAGCAGAAAGAAGCTCTCAGAGAAGGTCAGCAAAAATTCACCATTGCTTTCAATCAGCTCAATGCCGAAAAGGCAAAGCTATCCCATATAGAAAACCTTATCGAAACCGAAACTGCAAAGCTCTCCGGTCTCAACGAAAAAATAACCGAGCTTCGTCAGCAAAGCTTCGACATTGAAAAAAGCAGCGGCGACCTTTCTCACCGCATCGATATCCTTAACACCAACATCGAAAACAACCTCAAAAACTGTGCCCGCATAGATGAAGAAATCAAAGCTTTAACCGACAAAATCACCTCGGGCGACAAAGAAACCGAAGAAATCAAAAATCTTATAGACAAAAAGCTCTCTGAAAAGACAGAGCTTGAAAAGCGTGTAGCAGGCCACGATGAAGCAATGGAGGCAGTAGATGCTGAAATTGCCGCAAAGCTTGCCGAAACAGAAGCCATCAAAGACAAAATCGTAGCCTATTTGAACGAAAACTCGGCTCATAAAGCAAAAATTTCCAGCCTTGATGTGCTTCTCAAAAACTTCGACGACCGTAAAGCAAGCCTCAAAGACGACCTCGATGTTAAAAAGGATGCTCTCGAAAAAGCAAACGCAGAGGCCGAAGCAATCGAAAAAGACACCGAAGCTTTAAAGAAAAGACGTCAGGCGGCAGTAGAAGGTCTCGAAAAGCTCAAAAATGAATATTTTGCCCTCACCGACGAAATGAACAAAGCCAAAGAAGAGCAAAACAAAATTGTTGCAAAGTGTAACGATTTGCAGTCACGAAAAAATGTTCTTGAAGATTTGGAGCGTGGCTACGAAGGCTATTCAAAAAGTGTTAAAAACATTCTCACCGCAGGCATAAAAGGTGTTGAGGGTGTTGTGTCAAAGCTCATTGAGGTTGATGCCAAATATGTTACCGCCGTCGAAATTGCCCTTGGCGGAGCACTTCAGAACATTGTTGTAGAAAACGAAAATTCTGCCAAAGATTGCATCACCTATCTCAAAGACAATCGCCTCGGCCGTGCAACTTTTTTGCCTCTCACTTCTGTCAAAGGCACTCTTTTAGATAAGCCTCCCGTTAAGGAAAAAGGCTACATAGGCCTTGCTTCCGAGCTTGTGAGCTACGATTCAAAATACGAAAGCATAATCCGCAGTTTAATTGGCCACAGCGTTGTTATGGATAATATCGACAACGCCATTGCCCTTGAGAAAAAAACCGGCTACAAATATAAAATTGTAACCCTCGACGGTCAGCTTCTAAGCCCCGGCGGTTCTCTTACCGGCGGTAGTGTCAACAAAACTCAGAGCCTGCTCAGCCGTGGAAAAGATATTGAAGATTTGGGCAAACAGATTGAAGAGCTGCGAGAAATAATTGACGACAACGACGACAAAATCAATGATTATCGTCAGGAAGTCAAAAAAATGGCAGAGAAAAAAGAAATTCTTGACTCCGAGCTCAACTCCTGTGAGCACGAAAAAGTCAAACTCACTTCTGCCGCCGAAAATAACAAACGCATCATACGTGAGCTGGAAAGAAACATCAGCCTCATAACCAACGAAAGCGGCAATGTGATTGAAGAAATAGCCGATGTTGACAAACAAAAAGAAAATCTTCGTTCTTCCATTGCCGAAAACGAAGAAAAAGCACGTCTTGTTAAGCTCGAGCTTGAAAAAGCTCAGGCAGAGGGGGCAGAGCTCACCGATAAAAGAGAAAATCTTGCCAATTCTGCAACCGACGACAAGATTGCCTTTGCCAACATAGAAAAAGACATTGTTGTTTATAATGAAAGAATAGAGCTTCTTTCCCGTGAAAAACAGTCTGCAGCAGTGGATAGCATCGAAAAATCACAAGAAAAATCTAAGCTTATTGCCGAAAACGAGGCAGTCAGTGCCCAGATTGAAGAAATTCGCCGTGACATCAGCACTGCGGCGGCAAGCAATGAAGAACTCAACAAAATTATTGCCGACAACACCGAGGCATACGAAAAAGCTTCAAAACAGCTTGTTGACGGTCAAAAACAGCTCAAAGAGCAGAACGAAACAATCTATGTTCTTCAGCTTGAGGTTTCACGTATTGAAAATCAGAATTCCAAGCTCGAAATGGAAACCGAGCACGTTACCACCAAGCTCTGGGACGAATATGAGCTCACCTATAACGCCGCCCTTGCCTACAAAAGGGAAGATTTTAATATGACCACGTCTCAGAAAGAGGCGGCATCTCTCAGAGCACAAATTAAAGCTCTCGGCAACATCAACATTGACTCCATCGAGCAATATAAGGAAGTTAAAGAACGTTTCGATTTTCTTTCTGCCCAGAAAGAAGACCTTGACGAAACCAAGAAAAAGCTTGAAGGCATCATAAACGATATGCAGTCAATTATGGTGCGTCAGTTTAAAGAAAGCTTTGAAATCATAAAAACTCATTTTGATGTTGTGTTTAAAGCTCTGTTTGGCGGCGGCACCGGCATACTTTCGCTCACCGACCCCGACAATGTGCTTGAATGCGGCATTGAAATAGACGTTCAGCCTCCCGGTAAAAAGCTGCAGAATATGATGGCACTCTCGGGCGGTGAAAGGGCACTTTCTGCAATTGCCCTTCTTTTCTCGGTTCTTGAAGTAAGAGCCACACCGTTCTGCATTCTCGACGAGGTTGAAGCTGCACTCGACGATAACAACGTTTATCGTTTTGCAGACTACATCAAAAAATACAGCGAAAAGACTCAGTTCATCGTTGTTACTCACCGTAGAGGCACCATGGAAGCCGCCGATATTATGTATGGTGTCACAATGCAGGAAAAAGGCGTATCAAAGCTTCTTAAGCTAAAATTTGAAGATTTGGAGGACTATAACTAATGGCATTTAAAAGTAAATTCGGAAAATTTTTCGGCTTTGGAAAATCTGAAGCAGAAGATACAGTTTTGGAAGAAAAGGTTGAAAAGGCTCCTGAAGAATCAATAGAGGCAAACACTGCCGCCGATGATGTTGAATTACCAACAGAAGAAATTGCTCAGGCAGACATCGCAGATAACGAGGCTCAACCCTTTGCACAAGATACTCAGTTGTCTGATTCGGAAGAATTATCTGATGAGGATGCTTTTGAAGAAACAACCGATAATGCAGAAGAAGTTGCAGAAGAAAAAGAAGAGGTTTTGGAAGAAAAAATCGAAGAAGCACCCAAAAAAGGCTTTTTTGCAAAGCTCAAAGCAGGTCTTTCCAAAACCCGCGACTCTTTTAATTCTAAGCTCGACAGCGTTATTTCGGCATTCAAAAAGGTTGACGAAGAGCTTTTTGAAGAGCTTGAAGAGGCTCTCATCATGGCAGACGTTGGTGTTGACACCTCTTTATATATCATTGACCAGCTCCGAAAAAGAGTTAAAGAAAACAAAATCTCCGAGCCCGAACAGGTCAAGGGTGCCATTGAAGAAATTATCGCAGAGCTTCTTTGCGAAAACGACAACAGCCTTAATGTGTCTTCAAAGCCTGCAGTCATAATGGTTATCGGCGTAAATGGCGTTGGCAAAACAACATCAATCGGTAAGCTTGCTTCCAGGTATAAGCAAGAGGGCAAAAATGTTATCCTCGGTGCAGCCGACACGTTCCGTGCTGCCGCCATCGACCAGCTTCAAATTTGGGCTGACCGCTCCGGTGTCGAAATTGTTAAGCATCAGGAAGGCTCCGATCCGGCGTCGGTTGTGTTCGACACAATCGCTGCTGCCAAGTCACGTGGTTCCGACATAATTATTTTAGACACAGCCGGCAGGCTTCACAACAAAAAGAACCTTATGGACGAACTCAGCAAAATTGCAAGAGTAATCGAGCGTGAGCTTCCCGGAGCATCGGTTGAAACGTTGCTGGTTCTCGATGCAACCACCGGTCAAAATGCGGTTAATCAGGCAAAGCTATTCTCCGAAGCGGCTGCAATAAGCGGTATCATTCTCACCAAGCTCGACGGCAGTGCAAAGGGCGGTATTGTTTTGGCAATATCTCACGAACAGAGCATTCCCGTAAAGCTTATCGGCGTGGGCGAGGGAATAGACGACCTCCAGAATTTTGCACCCGAAGATTTTGCAAAAGCACTTTTTGAATAAAATAATAATTGAATAAACACAAAAATCATATATCAGAGGATTTCTTAGATATATGATTTTGTAGAAAAATAAATGAGTTGACAATATCCTGCAATTTGTATATAATATAAATTGTAGGATATATTTGTTGTATAAATAATAGGAGGTAGCTATGAATATAAATACTGAAACAATTACTACTATGACAGAAGCAAATCAAAATTTTTCAAAGGTAGCAAAGGTGGCTGAAAAAAATGGTCAAGCAGTTATCTTCAAAAACAATAAACCTAAATTCTTGCTTATTGATATTGATTCGGACTTCTACTTTGATATTACTGATGATGAAAAAATAGATGTGGCAGCAAAAAGAATCATGAACAGATTTAAACCTGCATTTGAGGAGTTGGCAAAATGATTAAATTGAGCAAAGAAAAGGTTTTGCTTTTACATCAGTTAATAGCAGAAGAAACGGGTGGTAGTGTTGGTGTAAGAGATGTTGGACTTTTAGAAAGTGCCCTTAATAATGCATATGCTACATTTGGTGGAGAAGAACTTTATAAAACAAAGGAAGAAAAAGCAGCAAGTCTTGGTTTTTCTTTAATATCAAATCATGCCTTCGTAGATGGTAACAAGAGAATAGGCGTGTATGTTATGCTGACATTTTTGGAGGCAGAGGGTATAAAAATGAATTGTACAAATGCAGATGTTGTTGATTTGGGTTTATCTGTTGCATCGGGCAATATGAAATATAATGATATTTTAAATTGGATAAATAAATTCAAAAAATAAGTTTTTTGTGCTAACTTTTTATGGACTGCCAGCAAGGAAGAGTGGCATCTGGTTTATACAGCCTAATCTCTTCACTAAACAATAATTTATTAATATAATTTTTTGGATTGTGAAAAAATAGCCAAAAAACCTTCCTGTACCATATTATTTTTAAACAATATGCTCCAACTTTTAAAATTAAGGCATTTTTAGTTGACAAACACGCAAAAATATATTATTATATGTGTAAAGCAAAATGCTTTACAGCGTATTGAGGCTTTTATGAAAGGGGCGATTCTGTGAAAAATCTGCAGGTTGCATACCTTCTCGATTTTTACGGCAACCTTTTTGGTGACAAACAGCGTGAAATTCTCGAAATGTATTATCAGGAAGATATGTCTCTTTCCGAAATAGCTTCAGATGTTGGCATCACGCGCCAGGGCGTATATGACAACATCAAACGCGGCGAAAAAGAAATATTGTCGCTTGAATCACGGCTTCGCCTGATGGACAGATTTTTTGAAATTTCAAAATCCCTTGATTCAATCGAAGAAATTTTAAAAGAAAAGTCAGTATCCGATGAAAAGATATATTCTCATCTTGCCGACATTCGTTCAAAAATATAAATCAGAAAATATTAATTCAGAAAGGAGCAAACACCATGGCTTTTGAAAATCTTGCAGACAAACTTCAGCAAACCTTCAAAAAGCTCAGAGGCAAGGGCAAAATCAACGAAGCAGACCTCAAAGCAGCCATGCGTGAAGTTAAGCTTGCTCTTTTAGAGGCCGATGTTAACTTTAAGGTTGTTAAAGATTTTATAAATTCTGTTTCCGAAAAGGCTCTCGGTTCCAACGTGCTCGAAAGTCTCACACCCGGTCAGCAGGTCATCAAAATTGTTAACGAAGAGCTCACAGCTTTGATGGGCTCCGAGGCAAAAAAAATAACCTTTTCGTCCAAATCGCCCACTGTTATAATGATGGTCGGTCTTCAGGGTGCCGGTAAAACAACAACCTCTGCCAAAATTGGCGGACTCTTAAAAAAACAAGGCAAACGCCCTCTTCTTGCCGCTTGTGACGTATACCGTCCCGCAGCCAGAAAACAGCTTCAGGTTGTTGGCTCTCAGCTCGATATTCCCGTTTTTTCCATAGATGATTCCAACGATGCCGTTCACATTGCAGCTCAGTCGGTTGAACACGCAAAACGTCACGGCAACGATGTTGTTATCATAGATACAGCAGGTCGTCTTCACCTTAACGAAGAGCTTATGGATGAGCTTCTTCGTATCAAAGAAGATGTTGCTCCAACCGAAATTCTACTTGTTCTCGATGCAATGACCGGTCAGGATGCGGTTAACGTTGCTTCCAGCTTCGACGAAAAGCTCGACGTTACCGGCGTTGTTCTCACCAAGCTCGACGGTGACACCCGAGGCGGTGCGGCTCTTTCGGTCAGAGCAGTAACAGGCAAGCCCATAAAGCTCATAGGTCAGGGCGAAAAACTTACCGATATGGACTGGTTCTACCCCGACCGTATGGCTTCCAGAATTCTTGGTATGGGCGATGTGCTGACACTAATCGACAAAGCTCAGCAAGCCTTTGACGAAAAGCAGGCCGCAGAGCTTGAACAAAAAATATTGAAGCAGCAGTTCACCCTTGATGATTATCTTGCTCAGATGCAGCAGATGAAAAAAATGGGACCGCTTCAGGATATTTTAAAAATGGTTCCGGGTGTTGATGCAAAAGCTCTTTCATCTGCCAATATTGATGAAAGAAAGCTTGGTCGCATTGAAGCAATGATAACCTCAATGACCAAAAAAGAACGCAACAATCCGTCAATCATCAATTCAAGCCGCAAAAAGCGTATTGCAGATGGCAGCGGCACAAAGGTGCAGGATGTCAATATGTTTTTAAAACAGTTTGACCAGATGCAAAAAATGATGAAACAATTCAGTAATCCGAAAAAGATGAAACGCCTCACAGGCGGCTTTGGTAATCTTTTCAGATAGGTCGTCGCCGTACTCAGTCCGAGTCGTCAACGGCACTTATTTTAAAAAAACACGGAGGTGAAATTAAAATGGTAAAAATTCGTTTAAAAAGAATGGGTGCTAAGAAAACTCCTTTCTACAGAATCGTAGTTGCTGATTCAAGATATCCCAGAGATGGCAGATTCATTGAACAGATTGGCACATACAATCCTCTTACAGATCCCTCTACAATCAATGTAGACAACGAAAAAGCTGCAAAATGGCTCAGCCAGGGTGCACAGCCCACAGATACTGTAAAAGAGATTCTCAAAATCAGTGGAGCTATAAAGTAATTTTACCGGGAGGTAAAGCAAATGAAAGAATTACTGGAATTTATTGCAAAATCTCTCGTAGACTTTCCCGATGACGTTTATGTAACAGAATCCGAAAGCGGTTCTTCAACTGTTTTGGAGCTTCATGTTAACGAAGGCGATATGGGCAAAGTAATAGGCAAACAGGGCAGAATTGCAAAGTCAATTCGTGCCGTTGTTAAAGCTTGTGCAAGCAGAGAAAACAAAAAGGTTATTGTAGAAATAGTACAGTAATGGTCACAGAGGTTTTAAATCGGTCAGATTTAAAACCTCTTCGCTTAGCCGTCGGAGATTCGAACTGAGCACGCTCTGCAAGTGTGAAAAAACACGTCTTTTTGGATTGTCAAGCTTGTAGGGCGTCAGCCCAACTTCGCTTTCCGCACCAAAAATCCACTCTTTTTCACACTTGGATAGTTCGGAGAAGTTTTTGCACTAAATTCACGGCAAGACAAGAAAAAAGCGCAGATAATACTGACGTATTATCGAGCATTTTGACACAGTATTGCGTGGAATTTACTGCAAAAACCGTACATAGTTCGACTCCCCGACGGCTAGCCGTCGGAGATTCGAACTGAGCACGCTCTGCAAGTGTGAAAAAACACGTCTTTTTGGATTGTCAAGCTTGTAGGGCGTCAGCCCAACTTCGCTTTCCGCACCAAAAATCCACTCTTTTTCACACTTGGATAGTTCGGAGAAGTTTTTGCACTAAATTCACAGCAAGACAAGAAAAAAGCGCAGATAATACTGACGTATTATCGAGCATTTTGACACAGTATTGCGTGGAATTTACTGCAAAAACCGTACTTAGTTCGACTCCCCGACGGCTACATTGTAGGGCACAGCTTCAGGATGTGCCGCGTCAGAAACCGCCGCATACTACAATATGTGAATTAATCATTGATTGTTCAAGGAGACAAGCCATGGAAAATATGATAGATATAGGTCAGATAGTCAACACCCACGGTCTTCGTGGTGAGGTTAAGGTTACTCCCCGCACCGACTATCCCGAATTTTTTGAAGAAATAAGCGGCGTATATACCGATGACGGCACCTACCATAAAATAACCGGCATAAAATATCACAAATCATCGGTTATTCTTAAGCTCAAAGGTATAAATTCTGTGGAAGAAGCAGATGCCATGCGTCAAAAGATTCTCTACACTCAAAGGAGCTATTTTGATTCGCTCCCCGATGGCACATATCTGGTTGCCGACATAATCGGTCTTGAAGTAAAAGATGAGAATCGTTCCTATGGGTTCATCACCGATGTGTTTCAGACCGGCAGTAACGATGTGTACACCGTAGAGGCAAAAGGCTCGTCGCCGATTTATGTGCCTGCACTCAAAAATGTTATAAAGGAAGTTAACATTAATGAAAAATATATGCTTGTTGAACTTCCTGAAGGGTTGCTTGATTAATTATGAATTTTCACGTTCTGACTCTTTTTCCCGAAATGTTTTCCGGCGTGCTTCACTCAAGTATGCTTGGCAGAGCGGAGGAAAAGGGGATTCTGAGCTTTAATCTTATAAATATACGTGACTTTAGCGGCAACAAACACAACCGTGTTGACGATGCTCCCTATGGCGGAGGCAGAGGCATGGTTATGCAGGCTCCGCCTGTGTATGACGCCTACGAGAGCGTTGCCTCAAAGCTTGAAAAAAAGCCTCACGTCATATATATGTCGCCCAAGGGTCACAATTTCACTCAGCAAAAGGCAATCGAGCTTTCAAAAAAAGAGGATATTATTTTGCTTTGTGGTCACTACGAGGGCATTGACCAGAGAGTTCTCGACGAGATAGTAGACGAAGAAATCTCTATTGGTGATTATGTTCTCACCGGTGGCGAAATTCCTGCAATGGTTGTTATCGATTCGGTCAGCAGGATGATAGACGGCGTGCTTTCCAACGAAGAAAGCTTCACCGATGAATCTCATTTCGACGGTCTTTTGGAATATCCTCATTTCACCCGTCCCCCCGTGTTTCACGCAATGGCAGTTCCCGATGTTCTTCTTTCGGGTGACCATGCCAAAATCGAAGCGTGGAGAAGACGTCAATCGCTCCTTATAACCAAGGAAAAACGCCCCGATATGTACGAAAAAAACGCCGATGTTTATGAAAGTGAACTTAATCCCTTGCCAAAAGCCGGGCGAAAAAGGTAAGATTTCACAAAAATACAAAAAATATAAAAAAATACTTGCATTTGCAAATTATTTGTGATAAGATGTATATCGTATATGGGCGGTCCTCTGCGGATTCGGGTTTTTAAACCTTACTATATAGTTTGCAAGAACGTCTTTAAGAGAGGAGAAAAATATAATGAACATTATCGAAAGCTTAACAAGCGATCAGATCAGAACCGACCTTCCCCAGTTTAACGTTGGTGACACCATCAAAGTTCACGTTAAAATCAAAGAAGGTAACAGAGAAAGAATCCAGGTTTTTGAAGGCACTGTTATCTGCAAAAAGCACGGTGGCATTCAGGAAACATTTACCGTAAGACGTATTTCTTATGGCGTAGGTGTTGAAAGAACCTTCCCTGTGAACTCTCCCAAAATTGCTAAAATCGAAATTACCAGACGCGGTAAAGTTAGAAGAGCTAAACTCTACTACCTCCGTGACAGAGTTGGTAAAGCAACAAAAGTTAAAGAAAAGAAATAATTTTTCATTTAGGTATGCTGATCGGAAGGTTTTTACACAAAACCTTCCGATTGTTCTATCACTGCTTAATCTGAAAGGATGATAAAAATGAGCGAACATTTTGAACCGTCAAAAGAAAATGAATCTGTTAACATTCAGCCCGAAACCGCTCAGGCAGCATCTGTTGAAGAAGTTGTCGAAACTGCTGCAAAGGCTTCCGGTGCCAAATATGTTCTCAAAGAAATCGGCAGTTGGATTATGTGCATTGCCGTGGCTCTCGTGATTGCTCTCACCTTAAGAACCTATGTGTTCACTGTTGTCAGAGTAGACGGAAGGTCAATGTGCCCCACACTTCAAAATAACGAACGTCTTTTTGCCCGCATCATAGGCTACACCCCCGAGCGTGGCGACATTATCATTTTCAATCCTAAGTCTAACCCCGATGTTGCCTATGTTAAAAGAGTTATTGCAACCGAGGGCGACCGCATCTGGATAGACGAATCAAACGGCGATGTTCACCTGAAAAAAGCGGGAACCGATGAGTGGGAAATTATTGAAGAAAACTATATTACCTACGAATCTTCAGCTCCTTATGCCACTAACGGTCAATACAACAGTGCAATTCCCAACATTGCTCAGCGTATATCCGACAATAGCGGCGAAGAGGGACTTCTCATAGAAGAAGACCACATTTTTGTTATGGGTGATAACCGAAACCATTCCAACGACAGCCGCAACGACATTGGCGGCAATGCAGTTGGTCAGGTTCACGTTGATTCCGTTATTGGAAAGGCATCTTTCAGATGGTGGCCTCTTTCTGAGTTTGGCGGATTATATTAATTTGTTTAATTGACTTTGTAGGGACAGGCGTCCCCGACTGTCTGCAATATGCGTACAGAGCGGAGGCCGGTCCCTATATTTGTTGTAGGATATAGTGGAGGAATAATATGAATATACAATGGTTCCCGGGTCATATGACCAAAGCAATACGTATGATGCAAGAAAATCTCCGCCTCATAGACGTTGTGGTTGAGCTTGTTGATGCACGCCTGCCCCTTAGCAGCCGTAACCCCGAAATAGACAAACTTGTCGGAGATAAGGCTCACCTCATATTGCTCAACAAATCCGACATTGCCGACACCTCTCTCACCTCAGAGTGGGAAAAATATTTTGTTTCCAAAGGTATTGCTGCAGCATCGGTTAGCTCAACATCGGGCAAAAACCTTAACTTTGTGTTCGATAAGTGCAGGGAGCTTTTGGCAGATAAAATTCAAAGAGAAAAAGAAAAGGGCATTGTTAACCGTAGCATAAAAATTATGGTTTGCGGTGTGCCAAACGTTGGCAAATCATCCTTTATCAACAAGCTTTCCGGCAAAAAAAGTGCCATAACAGGTGACCGCCCCGGCGTGACCAAGGGTAAGCAATGGATTCGTCTGAAGAATAATTTTGAACTGCTCGACACCCCCGGCATTTTGTGGCCCAAATTTGATGATGATGATGTTGGCTTAAAGCTTGCCTACACGGGAGCTGTTAAAGACGAGATAATGGATGTTGAAGAGCTTGCCTGTCATTTGCTTGTTTTTCTCAAAAACAACTATCCTGAATCTTTGTCTGCAAGATACAAAATGACTGATTTCGACACCCTTGAGGGATATGAACTTTTGGAGCTTCTCGGCAAAAAGCGTGGCTTTGTTGTATCCGGCGGTGAGATAGATACCGAGCGTGCCGCTCACATTCTTCTTGATGAATTTCGAGGTGCACGCCTTGGTAATATCACATTGGAAAAACCGTAAACAGAAAACTTTAATTGAAAGATAAATTGTTGTTTATAGGTGAGATGAAACATTGTAAATGCGGTGTAGGGCATAGCCTTTAGGATGTGCCGAAAAGCGGTTCGTCGAGAATCGCCGAACCCTACAATTGATGAATTTAAATTGTACGTTGTAGGGGCGGATGCCCACATCCGCCCGCAGAGGTTATGAATGTATACGGGCTTGCTCATTCCGAATGGCTCCCTCTGATGAGGGAGCTGTCACGAAGTGACTGAGGGAGAGAAATTAAAACCCTGTTAATTCGTAATCTCTCCTTCCGTCACGCTAACGCGTGCCACCTTCCTCGTCAGAGGAAGGCTCACTTCTAAACAATAATTTATAACAAACAAAAATAAAATCACGGGAAGATAAAAATATGAATAATGAATTTTTTGAATATGAAAATAAATGCCGTACAAAGGGCTACAATCTCATAGCCGGAGTAGATGAAGCAGGCAGAGGGCCACTTGCCGGTGCGGTTTATGCCGCTGCCGTCATATTTGATGAGGGTGTATATATTGAAGGGGTTAACGATTCCAAAAAGCTCACTCCAAAAAAGAGAGATGCACTCTATGATGAAATAATTTCAAAAGCAAGAGCTTGGTGTATATATTCTGTTGATGAAAAAGTAATTGATGAGATTAATATTCTCGAAGCAACCTACCGGGCGTTTCAGGGAGCCATAAACGGACTCAATCCGCCGCCGGACTATTGTCTCATAGACGGAAATCGATCAAAGGGAATCGAAATACCCCACGAGACCATTGTCAAGGGTGATAGCCTTAGCTTTTCTATTGCCGCTGCATCCATTCTTGCAAAGGTTGCAAGAGACCGCTATATCGAAGAGGCAGATAAGCTTTATCCCGAGTATGGCTTTGCCGCTCACAAAGGCTATGGCACCAAGGCTCACCTTGAGGCAATTGCCAAATACGGCCCTTGCCCAATTCACCGCCTGACCTTTGGTGGAGTGAGGGAGCACGTAAAATGATAGCCAAAAATATATCGGGCAAATTTGGAGAAATGTATGCTGCAAAGCATCTCGAGCAAAATGGCTATAGAATTATTTGCAGAAATTATAAAACAAAAATTGCCGAAATAGACATTATAGCCGAAAACGACGGTTGCCTTTGCTTTGTTGAAGTCAAAACCCGCAAAAACAAAGAATTTGGAAGCGGGGGAGAATGGGTTAACGGGGCAAAACAGCATAAGATGGTTTTGGGAGCCGAGAGCTACATTGTTTCTCATCCTCAGTATAGCCGGTTTCGCTTCGATGTTGTGGAAGTGTATGGCGAAATGATGCCCGGCGGCTTTGCAGTTTCCGAAATCAATGTTATTAAAAATGCTTTTGATGTTTAGCCAAAAGAGAGTAATTTGAACTTAAACTTTAATAATAAGATAAATTATTGTTTAGAGCACTGTTTGAATTATTGGATTTGTAGGGGCGATTCACGAATCGCCCGCAGAGTTTGTGAATGTATACGGGCTTGCTCGTTCCGAATGGCTCCCTCTGATGAGGGAGCTGTCACGAAGTGACTGAGAGAGAGAAATTAAAACCCTGTTAATTCGTAATCTCTCCTTCCGTCACGCTAACGCGGTCCCCCTTCCCCTCGAGGGGAAGGCTCACTTCTAAACAATAATTTATAATAGTTCTAATAATCCTCCAATATCCAACTAAAATTTACTCTTGCTTTTATGAACCGTTGATGATACAATGTTCTTAATGTTAATTAAGGAGAAGTGTGGCGATGATAGGTTATGCATCTTCTGCCGACAAAAGCGGCAATTGCAACAAAATCATAATAACCGTTCTTGATGCCGACGACTTTGCCTTTGAAGATTATGGCTGCCACAAAGAGACATACTTGGTTGACCGCAGGCTCGAGCGTGTTTCAAAATTGGAGCCTGATGATGGCAAAATCAATCCGCCGTATATGTCGCTTGTCAAGGTTGCTGCAATGCTTATCACAGAGGAACTCAAATGTATGCGTGCCATGCGTATTCGCTGGAGTATGCACGATGGCAGAAAACCGATGCTTGTTTCAGCCTCACCTCTGGATGGTGTATGGTTGCCGCTCCCTGCGTTAAACAGCAAATGCGAGCACCCAAGCGTTAATATAACAGAATACGTTTTCAAATCGGTTCCCTATCCTCTTGAAGCATCTCTGTTTTGTGATGTGATGAACAACTTGCTTCTCATGTGTGGCATCCACGCTTCATCCCCGTTTTGCAGTTGCTTCAATTCGGTGTTTTGCAGCACAGAAATTGCAGATGTTATGACAAAGCTTTTGGGCGACGAATTTATGTCGTTGACACAAATAAAACATCCGGCTTTGCAGCCTGCCAAAAAGTTGAAGCAGGCAAAAGCATCATATAAATCTGTAATAAAAGCACTTGAAAATAACGGCATCCCTCCGGCTCGTTTTGATGGCAATGCTCATAGCTTCATTGTGAATCTGAAGCGTGATTGCCAAAAGAAGACCATTTTGGAATTTGCCTCTTCAATCAAACACAAGTCGGGTTATCGAAGCTTTTTTCGTGAGGTTGCCTTTTGCGTGGCAGAGGCCGTGATGCGTATAACCGCACTGGCGGAGCTTTTTGAAGTGTCGGGCAATCTCGAACGTGCAACCGACATTAAATATCTCACCTTTTATGAAGCGGTGGAAGCTTTTGCCTTTAATGAATCGGCACTTTCGCTCAAAAAGACCGTTCGTTCATCAAAGCTTCGCCAGCGTGATTTGAATAAAATGGACATACCATTAGTTGTCAGTGTTGATATAAAGTAGGAGTCGATGCCCACATCGGCCCGTAACGGCAGGGGTGGGTATCTGTTCCTGCAGGAATATATAATAGTAGAAAGGAAAAAACGCTATGAAAATAAGAGAAGGTTTTATTTTAAAAGAAATTGCCGGAAGCTACGTTGTTGTGCCGGTGGGAGAGGACCTTGTGGATTTCAGCCTTATGATAACCATCAATGAGACCGGTGCCTTTTTGTGGAACTGCCTTAGCGAACACAAAACTGAGCAGCAGCTTGTTGATTGCCTGAAATCTGAATATGAGGGTGCATCCGACGAAGAGTTTGCAGCTGATGTGGCTCAGTTTGTATCACTTTTAAAAGAAAATAATATTTTGGAGTAATTTTTGATGTTGGCAAATAAAATTCGACCAAGCATAAACGAAATAGCGCCATTTATCAAAGATAGTCTCGACGATGGCAAGAAAGTGAAGCTTACAGTCACTGGAATGAGTATGTATCCGCTTCTTCGTGATTGCACAGACAATGTCATTATAGATAAATGTGAACTCTGCAAAAAGTATGACGTTGTTCTCTATCGCCGACCAAACGGGAGATATGTGTTTCACCGGATTCTGAAAGTAAAGGGCGATTCTTTGGTTATTGCAGGCGATAATGAAACTGTTAAAGAATGCGGTATCAGCACAGATTGCTGCATAGGCAAAATGGTGGCTTTTGAACGTTTTGACAAGATGAATTCAACCCGCACCTGGTGGTATGTTGTTTATTCCCGCCTATGGGTGTGGTTTTTCCCTCTTCGCCGCCCAATGGGTAAGGTTTTGGGAGCACTTGCAAAATTGCGTGCTTACCTTTTGAAAAAATAAGGTTTATGTCATATTAATGCTATATTTTGTGTTTGATAAATTTATTGTTTAGCTAAATTTTGAGCTAACGCTCAAAGCTAAATTATTTCGCTATGCTCAATAGCTAAATAGCACTAAAGTGCAGCTAAATAAAATTTGCCTATTAGCTGTGCGAAGCACAATTTAGCTGCCGAGGGCAATTTAGCTGACCTATGGTCAATTTAGCTTGCCGCAAGGCAAATTTAGCTAATTATTGTTTATTGCTTTCAGCAATAAACAATAATTTATAAATATCACAACCCGGGAGGTGATAACCATTAAAACTAAAAATCCCAAATCGCTCAGATGGATTTTCAAAAACACACGCTTTGCCCTGTGGAGAATAATAATTCTTTCCCTTTGTGCTGTTGGCGTGTCCTACATATCCGTACGTTTTGCTCTTGTTTCAAAAGAACTCCTTGATGTTGCCACATCGGGCGGACAAATCTGGGGAGCTGTAAAAAGCCTTGCACTTCTTGTAGGCTTGCAGCTTGCATTGCAAATAGCCTACACGCTAATCCACCTCCACACAGAAACCACCCTCAAAAACAAATTGCAGCGTGGCATCTTTTCTGCAATTATGCAAAAAAAATGGTCGTCACTCTCTGCCTTTCATTCCGGTGAGCTTCTTAACCGTCTTAACGGCGACGTTGGCATAATAACAACCAATGTAATGTCGATTGTGCCTAATGTGGTATCGTTTCTTTCGCGAATTGTTCTTGGCTTTGGTGCCCTCTATATTCTTGATCCGAGCTTTGCTCTGATTTTCCTTATTGTGGGCCCCTTTGTGATGATAGTTGCCAGAATCTACAGCAAAAAGGTAAAACCCCTTCATAAGGAGTGCCAGAACCGTCAGGGCAAAACCCAGTCGTTTATGCTGGAATCCATGCAAAACATTCTTGTCATAAAATCCTTTGGCGTATACGACCGCATCATATCAATTGCAAAATCTCTTCAAAAAAGTCATATGAAAGTTATTATGAAAAGAGGATACTTAAGCATCATAGCCAACATTCTCTTTTTTGTATCTCTCACCATTGGCTACTATTTTGCCGTTGGCTGGTGTGCCTACAAAATATCTGTTGGCCTCATGACAGTTGGCACCTTTACCGCAATTGTTCAGTTGGTCGGTCAGGTTCAGACTCCTTTCAAAGAGCTTGCATCTGTTATTCCTCAGGTTTATGCAATGATAGCATCGGCAGAGAGAGTTATAGAAATAGAAAATCTCCCCGACGAAGAAAGAAGATATTCTGATATCGATTGTGAAAGCATATATAATAATATGAAAGAAATTTTTGTGAATAATGTTTCTTTCGCTTACGGCAACGAAGCAATTTTAAGTTCTGCCTCGGTATCCATACCAAAAAATTCGCTCGTTGCAATTTCCGGAATTTCCGGCATAGGAAAGAGCACACTTATGAAGCTTATGCTTGGCATACTCGAACCGAACTCCGGAAACGTGAACGTAAATTGCACAGACGGTTCAAGCTACCTTGCCGATGCATCCCTGAGACCTCTCTTTGCATATGTGCCTCAGGGCAATATGATACTCTCGGGCACAATTCGTGACAACATCAGCTTTATGTCAGATTCCGCCACCAATGAACAAATATGCGAGGCAGCAAAAATTGCGTGCATATATGATGTGATTGCCGAGCTGCCCGATGGCTTCGATTCAAAGCTTGGCGAAGGTGGGGCAGGACTTTCTGAAGGACAGCTTCAACGTCTTGCAGTTGCAAGGGCAATATGCTCGGGTGCTCCCATACTGCTGCTTGATGAAGCCACATCTGCCCTTGATGAAACAACCGAAAAACAGATGCTACAAAACATCAGAGACCTCAAAGACCGCACCTGCATCATCATTTCCCACAAGGAATGTGCACTTGAAATGAGCGATATGACAATCACCATCAAAGATGGGAAGATATATTCCGAATAGCATGGGGCACAGCCTTTAGCTAAAAACTAATTTGAGCTTTGTAGGGAACGGGCTTGCTCGTTCCGCTTTCGGATAGTGAATCATCAAGTTGTTAAAAATGTACAATAAATCTCTTTTAGAATTGTGCATAAATTACACAGAAAAATTTAAAAAAACTATTGACATATTCGCTCTAATTTGTTAAAATGACTATAACGAAAAACATAGATAAGGAGATGTATGTCTAATGAAAAGCAGAAAACTTAAAGCTGTATTAGCAGCTGTATCTGCTCTCGCAGTACTTGCTACTGCAATGACAGGTTTTGCAGCAACAGTCACCACAACTACTACATACGATGATACCGACAAGGTAGAAGTAACAGCAGTTGTTGCTGACGCAAATGGTAGCGAGATTACATATCTCGTAGAAACAGATGGCACAGGTGTTGCCGATGGTATCGTGTACATTGATCAGCAGACAGCCGATAATGGTGCAGCTACTTTCACTTACAAAGTAGATAAAGCTAAAATCGGTAACTATGCAATGAATGTAACAATGGGTTCAAATGGTGAAGATACTTTCTCAGGTCAGGCAATTGCTCTTACAGCAGGTGCTACCGTTGAAGAGACTGGTTATACCATTACATACCCTGCTTATGCAGCAGGTGACAAATCTGTTACAGCTGTTGTAGCAGTTACAGATGACACAAAAGAAATTGAGTCCATCACAGTTGGTGAAACAGACTACACAGCTACCCCTAATGCTGTTGAAGTTCCTGTTGTAGATGGTGAACTTGCTGCTGTTACAGTAGTACTTAAAGATGCTTATGTTGCTCCTGGTGTTACACAGGGAGAAGTTGTAAAATCTGCTGATGATGCTGATGTTGCAACATACGGCGAAGGCAAAAAGATGAACACAACAATCATCAAATTTGTTGGTAATCCTACAGAAGTTGGCGTTGAATACAATGGTCAGAAATATAAATCTGTATTTGATACAGACAAAAACGATGGTTATGCAATTGTTCAGCTTGTAGCTGATGGCGAAATCATTACCAATATTACAGCATACGCTGAGTAATTTAGCAGAGAGGAGATATTTATTATGAAAATGTATACAAAACCCACAGTAGATGTCGTTGAACTTTCTGTTAAAGAGACTATGGCTGATCTTCCTGCAGCTGTTCAGGGTTCTTACACTGGTTCCTTGGGTGGTACTACTGTTACAAATTATACAACAACAGTATATGATCTCACAGCTACAAACACATCAGCAAAAGCTAATGGTTAATTAACGACTAATTACTATTAATAATTCAAAAAAAGGTTGACTTATTTGTCAGCCTTTTTTTTGAATCATACGGTTTAAACTGAGTATTAGGTAAAATATATGATTAAGAACTACACAATTGCAGATTTTAATATAGCGGTAAATATTGATTCTGATGATTATTTTGAGCAAATGCTCTCGCAATACGAAAATAATTTTAGCTCACAACCACACATTACTTATGTGATAAAAAGAACCGGAGAAAAAATTGAAGTTGATTTCAAAAATCTGGTCAACATTTCTCCCGACAAATACTATTGCAAAGTTGACGGAAATGATGCTATAATAAATTATGACCCCGTTGCTGGGAAGATAATAGCACTAACAAAATATAATCACAATTTCACAGCTGTTGAAATAACATCCTACGATGTTACCAATGATTATGACATCAGTACCCGCAACTTTAATCACAATCTTATGGGCAACAGCATGCATCATGTTGCCGCAATGCATTCGGGCTTTGTTTTTCACTCTTCGTCTCTTTGTTGTTCCGATGGCGGTGTGCTTTTTTCTGCAGAGTCAGGAACAGGCAAATCAACCCACACAGCCCTGTGGCTCTCTGAGTTTGACGATGCACAGATTATCAATGACGATACTCCCATAATAAAGCTTAACCGGACCGGTGGTGTTGACCTGTGCGGAACGCCATGGGCAGGCACAACCGGCATTAATCTGAATAAGGTTGTACCGCTAAAGGCGATTGTTTTTATTGAACGCTCAAAAACGAATTCTATTCGCCGTGTAACAGATAAAGAAACGATAAAATTGTTTTTTGAAGCAGTAATTCCTCCATTGAACCCGAGAATGTATGCCGAATATGTATCAACCTTTAATAGCATATATTCCTCTGTTCCAATGTATGTGCTTTCTTGCAATATGGACCCGGAAGCGGCTCACGTTGCACGCAATGCGGTTTTCTTATGATATGAACATTTAGTAATCAGATGAAATTAATTATTGTTTAGAGGTGTATGATGCGCGAGAAAGGCTCCCTCTGACGAGGGAGCTGTCAGCGAAGCTGACTGAGGGAGAGATATTAAAACCCTATAATACGCTATCTCTCCTTCCGTCACGCTAAACAATAATTTAACCAAATAAACACAAAAAAGGAGAAATAATATGAGAAAAATAATATCAATATTATTAGCACTTTCACTTTTCCTCTCACTTTCGCTCACAGCTTTTGCTGCCTTCACCGATTTTGACGATTCACACTGGGCAGCATCTTATGTTAATGCTCTTGTGGCTGAGGGCACAATCAACGGTTTCGAAGACGGTTCATTCCGCCCTGCAGGCACTGTAACAAGAGCAGAATTTGTTAAAATGATTGGCAATGGATCAACAAGATTCGAAAAAGACTTTGATGATGTTCCCTCATCTCACTGGGCATATGAATACATAATGACCTCCGGTCTCGATCCGGTCTATGACAACACATTTATGCCATCTCAGCCCATCACAAGAGGTGAGGTAGCAGTGCTTTTGTGGAAGAGAGCCGGTTCACCTGCCGGTGTGACTGTTCCACCTATTATTCACCGTCAGGGCACTAACTATGATGCAATAAGCTGGGTATATTCCAACAGCATCATGACAGGTGACGATAATATTGACCTTCGCCTTTCCGACACTCTCACCAGAGCAGAAGCTGCTGCTCTTATCATTCGTTCACGCAGCGTTGGTGCTTCTACCAAAAAAACTAATTTCTTTACCGCAGTTGACCCCAAGGTTTTGGAAACTGCCTACAATTCATTCAAGCTTGTGGATAAAGCATATGACGAAAATGCAACTCTCACCAATGGTGAGCTTGCTATGGCTGCAGCACGCATAATTTCTGATCAGGATAATCCCGATTACCCCGGTGTTTCGGCAACAATAAGCTTTGAACACAAATATGCTCAACCCCTAAATATGCTCACACGCTATTATCTTGGAGCAGAAAAAGACACTGCTGAGTATGCCGACAAAAATGCAACCGTAAAAGAAGCAATTATGGCTCTCACTTTTTCAACTCTCCGTTCATCATACACACCCATCAAATATGATGCAAATGGTGCACTTTACGAAAACGCCGGAACCGTAAACGAAAACGAAGCCAAATTTTTGCGTGCAGCATATCAGAATGGTATTACCTTATCCGACTCTATGGTTATGGATTTAGATAAAGAAATCACGCTTAAAGAATTTTCTGCACTTCTTCTCGAGTTCGACGGCTTTTCGGGCTTTACAACTTTTGTAACAACCGCAAAAGCCTCAATTCCAAAAGATTTTAAAATCAACACAAACATTGGTGCATATCCATCAACATCAACCAGCTATCGTATAATTCTTAGCGGCATCCCCTCAAAAGTTTATGAAACACCATTTATTGATGCTCTTAATGCACCTGTTGCAGCATATAATATTACAAATCCCTTTGACGGTATTTTCAACGGCATTTTCACTCAGTGGTATGCTAACGCAAAATCAAAAGGTGTTGAAATATCCATAATGTCATCACCGGTTCTCTCAGCTTCTTGCTCAACAGGCTATAGCTTCCGCGTTAACCTTAAAGTTGTTGATGCAGGTGATGCAACCAAGCTTGCCGATATTATTAAATGTGCTGATGAAACAATTGGTTCTGTAGCAATAGCCGATGGCACAGAGCTCTGGCTTGATGTTAACACCGGAAAACCGTTTAATGATGTCACATTCCCCTTTGAAAACGTATTTGTAAACCAGATTATTTAATTGTACTCAAAATGAGGTAATGTTATGAAAAAGTTGCCTAACTTGTTTGTTTTGTTTGCCATAATTTCATATGCTATGAAGCTGCTTGTGGATGGCGTTATGTATGTATTCATTCTGTACGGTCGCGGCGATATTTATTATGATGACTACTATCAGTTTCTTCCTCAGGTAATTGCAACTCTTCTTATGTTGGCTTTTTATTGCTTGTTCTTCACCAAGCCATTCTATGGAGTTTTTATCAAAATAACAACAGGAATTCTTATTCTGCTAAATGTCGTCTTTATGGGCATACTTGTCTACGACAGAACCAAAGGCTATATATTCTATTTTGCTCTTGTTGCCGCAATAAACTTTTTGAATGCATTGTATCTAAAATGTAATGTTATCCCACTCCGCAAACCCGGAGCCCCTGAATTCGGACCGCTGTTTTTTGAGATTATAACCTTTGCTGTTATGGCAATATCATTGTATGCACTATTTTGCAGTTTTCCTCTTGAATATAATCACATTTTGTATCAGTGGGAATATTATGATGTTGTTGGCAGCATAAAGCTTAACATTATTTCCGATGCGGTGCTTCTGTTCATATTTATTGCCTGCAGACGAAACGACAGTGAATATATCAGAGATAATATGTTCGATGAGGATATGATTCCGCCGGAATTGCTGTAAATTCAGCATTTGCAACAATTTGACGGCAATAAGTTTATGCAATTTGACTATGAATTTGTTAATAATTCCACTTGCAACAATTGGAATTATCTGTTATAATGATTGTAGTTCAAAATTTCTAGGAGGTAGTAGGTTAAAATGAACAAAAGTGAATTAATTGCTAAAATAGCAGAAAAATCAGAATTATCAAAAAAAGATGCTGAAAAAGCTTTAAACGCATTCGTAGACAGCGTTACAGATGCTCTCGTAGCAGGTGATAAAGTTGTTCTCGTAGGTTTTGGTTCTTTCGAAACTAAAAAACGTGCAGCAAGAAAAGGTAAGAACCCCCAGACTGGTGCAGAAATCAACATTCCTGCAACAACAGTTCCTGCTTTCAAAGTTGGTAAAGCTTTAAAAGACGCTGTAAAATAATTCGTGTTTTTTGATCCTCGTCCCAATGGGACGGGGATTTTTTTTGCAATTTTTTGTGTTTGCGTTTGAAAAGGTTTTGTGTTATAATGTAAATCAATGAAATTAAACAATAATTATTTTCATAATATATAAAGGAATAATAACAGAAAGGACTGAATCATATGAGAATATGCGTTTATGGTGCATCCAGCGTTAAAACAGATACCAAATATATAAAGGCAGTTGAAAACCTTTGCGAAACCTTTGCAAAAAACGGTCACAATCTGGTTTATGGAGCAGGTGCCAACGGGTTGATGGGTGCGGCTGCAAGAGGTTTTTCTAAGGGCAGAGGTCACATAATAGGCGTTGCTCCGCTTTTCTTTAATGCCGATGGTATGCTCTACGATAAGTGCGATGAACTAATCAGAACCGATACAATGAGAGAAAGAAAAGAAATTATGGAAGATCACGCTGATGCGTTTGTAATTGTGCCCGGCGGTGTTGGCACCTTTGATGAATTTTTTGAAATTCTCACCCTCAAGCAGCTTGCCCGCCATTCAAAACCGATGATAATATACAACATTTTTGGCTACTATGATAAGCTTCAGGAGTTTATGGAGGTGGCTGTCAAAGAAAATTTTGTGTCAGATGTTTCTATGGGGCTTTATGAAGTTATGTCGGATGATGATAAAATTCTTGACTATCTTCATAATTACGAAGCAAAAAATCTTTCTATAAGCGACACCAAATTTGTGTGAGGTATGTATGATGAACACTAATCAGAAAACAAGCAGTGAGCTATACAGGCAAATTCTCGTTGATATTCATAAGGCGGCACTTGCCAAAGATTATATATTCAAAGATGCAATAATGGTTGAAGAGCTTGTGGAACTCGGCTTCAAATATTCTCTCGACTGGCTTGCCGACTCTGAGTTTTATTCCACATTTAAGGGCAATATGGTTGGCTACTATCTTGGCCTTTGTGTAAATTGTTTTTGCGGAGGTCTTGAAATGGCCGATGCGTGGGCAGACGGTGGTGATCGTCTTTCTTCAATAAAATATGACGAAATCTACGACGGCGGTGTTTGGAACAATGTGTTTGTTTTGCTTGAAATGACAAACGATAACGACAAAAAAGATTTTCAGAATTTTATGATTGAGATGTACGAAAAATGGGTTGTTGAGCTCAAAGATTATTTCAAAGTCACCGGAGCCAATGACTATATTTCCAAAACACTTGCGGCGTTCTTCCAGCTTGGTGTTACCATGCGTCTCGAAATTTTGGGGTATTGATTATGGCAGATTACATCTATACCGTATCCAAAAAGAAATTTTATCCCTTAAGTCCCAACATTGACGATATCGACATTAAAGACATTGCTCACGCTTTGTCTATGCTCGCCCGAGCCAACGGTCACTTTCCGTTTTTTCACTCAGTTGCTCAGCACTCAATAGAATGTGCAAACGAGGCTATAGCACGAAAGCTTCCGCCAAAAATCTGCCTTGCCTGCCTCCTCCACGATGCGTCAGAGGCATATATGTCGGATGTGACAACTCCTGTTAAAACAAAGCTTGAAGACTATCAAAAATATGAAAAGAATCTGATTGACCTTGTGTATAAAAAATTTGTTGGCAACATTGACGAGAAAGAAAAAAGAATTGTTGCCCGTATAGACAAAGAAATTCTATACTATGAGTTCTATCACTATATGCAAATTGAGCTTTCCGAAAAACCGGTTATATACTCGTCTCCTGTTTTTGAGTTCAGAGAATTTGGGGAAGTGGCGGCCGAATTTTTAGAACTGTTTGAAAAGCTTCGCTCCTTGTGATTGACACAGTTATAATTTTATTGTATAATAAATAAGTTAGTCTGAATGATTCAGGAGGTTTTGGTATGTCTGAAAAGGTTAATATATTAGGCGTAAAAGTTGATAAAATCAATGTTGAACAGGCATCAGATAAAATAATGGAATTTGTAGATTCAACCAACTGTGTCCGCAGTGTTTTCACGCCCAATTCCGAAATTATTATGATGGCATACAGAGACCCCGAGTTTTGTAAGCTCCTCAACAGCTCCGACATTCTCACCGCCGATGGAATCGGCGTTGTGTATGCTTCAAAAATTGTTAAAAACCCAATAGGCGAGAGAGCTGCCGGTTACGACATTGCCTGCCGCACCCTCGAAAAGCTTTCCGAAAAGGGAGGCACACTTTATTTGTTTGGCTCAAAACCCGGCGTTGCCGAAACAGCCGGAGCAAATATAATGAAAAAATATCCCGGAGTGAAAGTTGTTGGCTATAGTGATGGCTATTTTAATGAAGAAAAAGAAAAAACCATAATTGCCAACATCAATCGCTATGCTCCCGATTTGCTGTTTGTGTGTCTTGGTGCTCCTAAGCAGGAAAAGTGGATTGCTGCCCATAAAGCTGAGCTCAAAGCAAAGGTTTGCCTCGGAATCGGAGGCAGCATCGATGTGTTTGCCGGCACAGTTAAACGTGCACCGGAGTTTTTTACCAAACACGGAATTGAGTGGCTCTACCGTTTGCTTAAACAACCGTCGCGTTTTGTGCGTATGCTCGATTTGCCCCGATTTGGATTCAAGGTGCTTTTGAAAGGCAGAAGTTTTCCTCAGTAATAGCCGAAAGAGTAATCAGAACTTGAGCTTTAATTACAAGATAAATTATTGTTTAGCGAAGAGCCTAGGCTATTGGATTTGTAGGGGCGGATGCCCACATCCGCCCGCCATTATGTCATCAAACGGGTCGATGTGGGCATCGACCCCTACAACTCACAAATTAAGCCCATCGTTTGTAGGGTCCGGCGTCCTCGACGGACCGCCTGCATTTCTTACGGACCGTCCAGAGGCCGGTCCCTACAACACATTAGCCTAGTTCCATCTCACCTATAAACAATAATTTATAATAGTTCGCTCTCGAAATATATAAACGAAAGGATAATGTAATTATGAATGTTGAATTGCTTCAATACAATCCCGATTGTGAAAAAATAGTTGCGGCAGCGGCCAAGCTTTGTTACTCTTCGTCCGAAATTGACGGCATCTTAAATGGCCTCGACCGTGAAAAAACAATCAGCTTTATCGACCGTCTTATGAGTCTTGGTCACGAAAGTCCTATTGAGCACATCATTTTCACCTTTGGTATAGAAGGTGTATCCAGAAGCCTGCTTGCTCAGATCACTCGTCACCGCATTGCTTCCTATAGCGTGAAATCTCAGCGTTATGTTAATGAAGGACAGTTTGAATACATAATCCCAAAAGAAATTGAAGCCGACGAAAAAGCCAAGGCTATTTTTGTTAAAGCTATGGAAGATGACGAAAAAACCTATAACGAGCTCACAGCAATTTTGCAAGAAAAACACTATAAAGCTTTTTTGGCAGATGGAATGGACGAGAAAAAGGCAAAAACTCAGGCAGAGAAAAAAGCCATTGAAGATGCACGCTATGTTTTGCCCAACGCTTGCGAAACAAAAATGATTGCAACCTTTAATGCACGTAGTCTTATCAATTTCTTTCATCACCGTTGTTGCGAAAGAGCACAGTGGGAAATTAGAGACCTCGCCTGCGAGATGCTTCGTTTGGTAAAAGAGGTTTGCCCCACCATTTTCAGAGTTACAGGCCCAAGATGCGTGAGCGGTCCGTGCCCCGAGGGGAAAATGTCTTGCGGAAAAATGCAGGAGAAAAGAAAAATATTTCTTGAGAGTTGATTTATTATGAACAAAGATTTTAAGCTTATTGTTATAGAGGGTGTTGATTCAAGCGGAAAGGCAACTCAGTCTGAGCTTTTGAAAAAAAGGCTTGGTTCTATGGGCAAAAAAGTTGTGTCGGTTGAGTTTCCGAACTATGGCAGCGAAAGCTCTTCTGTTGTGAAAATGTATTTGAATGGTGACTTTGGAACCGATCCAAATGCAGTAAGCCCCTATGCTGCATCGATGCTTTTTGCTGTTGATCGCTTTGCTTCGGTCAAAGCCACGTGGAAAGAGCTTTTTTCTAATGGAAATGTTGTTATTGCCGATCGCTACACAACTTCCAACATGGTGCATCAGGCATCTAAAATATCGGATCTGAACCAGAAATCGGAGTTTCTCGATTGGCTCTACGACCTTGAATACACCAAACTGTCGCTCCCTGAGCCTGATATGGTTGTATTTCTTGATATGCCTGTCGAAAATGCCCGTCAGCTCATGGCAAACAGGGCAAACAAAATTAACAATTCCGACGTTAAAGATATTCACGAAAGTAATGAAGAATATCTTCGTCAGTCATATAACAATGCTGTTTTCGTGGCAGAAAAATATAAGTGGAACATAGTTCATTGTGCAAAAGACGGTGTTGTGCGTTCAATTGATGATATATCTGATGAAATCATAGAAAATGTTAAGCAAATCATTGATTAAACACTATTACATAATCCAAATATTATAAATTATTGTTTATAGGTGAGATGGAATTTTGTAAATGCGTTGTAGGGAACGCCCTACGTGGCGTTCCGTTTCGGAATGACACATAGGTCATTCCCTACAAGCCTCTTTAACAATTCGTCATCAAACAATAATTTACCTTTTATCAAACATAAAACTTTTTGAATATTACATTTGCGCTTGTAGCTCAGTTGGATAGAGCGTCAGACTCCGACTCTGAAGGCCGTGCGTTCGAATCGCATCAAGCGTATAAAAAAAGACATTTTTCGACAATGAAAAAATGTCTTTTTTCACTGTATAGGAATTTGCACTGAATTTAGTTCGCGAGAATGGGTGTTAATCAAATTCGGCTCGCGACAAGGGTGTAGGCTCAGCCTGCTTTTTTTATTGATATAAATCTCTGTTGAGATTTTTGATATTTTGCATTAATCTGTTATTCGGCATCAAATCACATTGCCCCGTGTGAAAATTTGTGATATAATATGTTGAAAATGACCACTTTCGGGAGGATAATTATATGCACATCAAAGATAAAATTAATTTGGATTATGACGGTCTTGTTGAAAACGGCCCAATCACGATTGTTGCCTTTGGCGACAGTGTTACCCATGGTGCCCTTGCTTCAGGAGAAATTAACTATGAAACGGTGTTCTGGAATCTCCTCAAGCAAAAAATCAACGCAAAAAGGAGCTATGTGCCCGTTAATGTGATTAATGCCGGAATTGGAGGCATCACTGCGTTTGCCTCTCTTGACAGAATGGACAAACACGTTTTTGCTCATAATCCCGACCTTGTTATTGTGTGTTTTGGTCTTAATGATGTTAATCGAGAGCTTGAAGAATATTTGTCTTCTCTACGCATTATTTTTCAAAAATGTATAGATTTTGGAACAGATGTTATATTTATGACGCCAAATATGCTCAATACGTATGTTGCGGAAGACACTGCCGAAATCCACAAAGAATACGCTGCCACAACTGCCGCTTATCAGAATGATGGGAAAATGGATTTGTATATGAAGTCGGCAGTTGAGCTTGCAAAAGAGATGGGCGTTTCGGTCGCTGATTGCTATTTGAAATGGAAAGAACTAAGCAAAACAACCGACACAACAAAGCTTTTGGCAAACAGAGTGAACCACCCAATAAAAGAAATGCACGAGCTTTTTGCAAACAGTCTGTTTGAGATAATATTCAAAGATGACGATGAAGTTAAGCAAAAAACTTCCGGCACTATGTATGATGCTAATTAATGCTGTGTTCAATGAATTTTTGGCACGCAAGTGAAAAATAGTGTTGATTTTTTCTGTAAAAATATATTTTTCGTGTAATCTCTTCGTCAGAAAGCCGATAGTAGCAAAGAGAAGGTTCGGCATCAATATATTTTATTAAAGTGTCACTCACAAACGAGATGCCCATTCCCGAACCCGATATGTTGTATGCTGTAACCTGCTGATCCAGATAGAACTTAACATCCGGAGATATGCCGTGTTTTTTAAAGAGTAGCTCCGCACGTCTGCCGGTGTCGTTTTCGGGATTTAAGAATATAAAAGGCTCGTCTTTGAATAGTTCCAACGCAACGTTGTATTTTTTAGAATAATGCATTTCGTTTTTGATATCCCTTGCACTGAGGCTCCAGGGAGCAAGCCTTTTGTTGATTTTAAAATTCTCGGGCACTGCAATCAGCATTATTTCTGATGTGTATACGGCAGAGGTAAGAGAATCGTCATCGATTATGGCGTTGTCGATTATAAGGTCAAGACTGCCGTCTGTGATTTTGTTCATCAAATCCTTGGTGTTACCCTCAGAAATCTCAAAGTTTATTTTAGGATATTTTTTATTGAAATCAGAAATAAGCTGTGGCAAGAGAAATGAAGAAAACAAACTGCTTCCGCCAATTGTGATATTGCCGGAAAGGAGAGAGGTACGGTCTGAGAGATATCTTTCAAAGTCTCTTTCTTTTTCTTCTATGTCTAATGCGTATTTAACATATTCTTCTCCTATGGGAGTGAGAGACACGGGAGTAGTAGCACGATTGAAAATTGGCATGGTTAATTTGCTCTCTATTCGTTTTATTGATGCACTCAGTGATGGCTGAGATATATATAGTCTTTGGGCAGCTTTTGAGAAGCTGCCTTCTCTATATATAGCTAAAACATATTCTTTGTTGGTAAACATTTGTCCCTCCTATAACTCTGAAACTATGATATTTATATTGTAATATGTATTTGATTATATCACTAATGTGCTATATAATCAAGCTGTCAGAAAAAATATTGTTTTGGAGGCGCAAAAGTATGATAAACTACAGAGAAGAACAAGATTCAATTGGAAAAAAACAGGTTCCGGCAGATGCGTATTATGGCGTTCAGACTCTCCGTGCGTCAGAAAATTTTAAGATTACGCGTGAAAAAACTCATCCTGAGTTTGTGAAAAGCATTGTTGAAATTAAGCTTGCAGCTGCCATAACCAATCGGGATGCGGGCGTGATTGACTCTTCTGTTGCCGATGCCATAATAGAGGCTTGTAAAGAAATATTAGACGGAGACTATAGCGACTCATTTATTGTTGATGCTCTTCAGGGCGGTGCCGGCACATCTCTTAATATGAATGCAAACGAAGTTATTGCAAACCGTGCAATCGAAATCCTTGGCGGGCAAAAGGGCAACTACACTGTTGTTCACCCCAACGACCACGTTAATTGCGGTCAGTCCACCAATGATGTTTATCCAAGTGCGGGCAAAATTGCATTAATACGCTTGCTGAAAAATGCTATGGGTGTTCTGCACGATTTGCACACTGCATTTGTAAAGAAGTCGGAGCAATTTAATGATATAATAAAAATGGGACGCACAGAGATGCAGGATGCAGTTCCCATAAGCTTCGGTCAGCTTTTCGGAGCCTATGCTTCGGCTGTTGAGAGAGACATAAATCGCTTTAAAATTGCAATAGATGAAATGTCTAAGCTCAATATGGGCGGTACTGCGATAGGCACAGGCATTAACGCCGATCAGACCTATATAAAGCAGATTGTTCCTCAGATATCCAAAATCACCGGACTAAAACTTCATCAGGCAAAAGACCTCGTTGACGCAACTCAAAATCTCGACTCTTTTGTGTACGTGTCGGGCATAATAAAATCCTGTGCCACAACAGTTTCAAAAATATCTAATGACATAAGACTTATGTCATCGGGGCCACGAACAGGATTTAATGAAATAAATATACCCGCCATGCAAAACGGTTCATCAATTATGCCCGGCAAAATCAATCCGGTTATACCGGAGGTTATGAATCAGATTGCATTCAATGTTATTGGTAACGACACCACCATAACCCACGCAGCAGAGGCGGGCCAGCTTGAACTCAATGCATTTGAACCGGTAATTTTCTATTGTCTTTTTCAATCACTCGACACTCTCACCAACGGTATCCGCGGATTTATAAGCGGATGTATAGATGGTATTACGGTAAATATTGGAAAGTGTCAGGATGATGTTGAACGCAGCATTGGCATCATAACAGCTCTATGTCCAAGCATTGGTTATACCGAAGCTTCAAACATTGCAAAAAGAGCTCTTAAAGAGGGAAAGAAAATCCGTGATATTATTATTTCTGAGAATCTTGTTTCAGACGAAGAACTTGACGTGCTTCTAAATCCATATAAAATGATATAATATACTGTTGAATCAAGACTTTTTTTGTGGTAAAATATAGCCATTGAAAAACTTGAAAGGATGATGAAAATGTTCAGACAAACTGCATCCAGAGAAATAAAAAATGTGTGGGACGGCAGGGTAGAACCCTTTGCCATAACCGACAATTTGTATTTTGTTGGCACATATCAGGCATCATCGCACCTGATAGACACAGGCGACGGCCTCATTCTTATCGACACAGGCTATGCCGAAACCCTTTATCTTGTGGTAGATTCGATTCGTGCTTTGGGGTTTGATCCAAAAGACATTAAATACATAATCAACACCCACTGGCACGGCGACCACGCTGCTGCAACAGCTCCGTTGGCAGGGCTTTCCGGTGCCAAAACTCTTATTGGTGAGCCCGATTATGAAAATGCAAAAAAACATTTTGAAGCCGATATTCTCATAAAGGATGGCGACTCTCTTTCTCTTGGCAACACCAAAATAGACTTTATGCTTACACCGGGTCACACAGCCGGAACAATTTCTTTCTTCTTCGATTCAAATATTGGTTCCAATGTGTATAGAGTGGGTTCATTTGGCGGAGCAGGAGCCAACACTCTTGTTCCTGCACGTTACGATTTTGAAGGTTGCCGTGAGGCATATTTTGCATCGCTTGAAAAGCTCTCAAAAGAAAAGGTCGACATATTCATTGGTAATCACACTTGGAATAATGACACCGAGGGTAAAGGCAAACATCTTTTAAAAACAGGCGAAAATCTGTTTTTAGATTCATCCCTTTGGCTCAAATTCTTAAATTCCTGCAAAGAACGTCTGGAAAACATTATTGCTAAAGAAAATGAAAGTAAATAAAATATTGTGTGTCAATATTGTTATATCACAGGTGTTATGAAGGAATAATTTAATATCGTTTTGCAACAATCCGCCAACCATATGCTTTTTTCCACTTATTTGTGCTTATCTTGCCTTTGGCATTTTAAAAATCTGCATTTTTTGCCGATCAAAAATTAAACTAGGCTTTCAGCCGTCGGACAGAATTTTTTAAATCAATGCAAAATTAAAATCGATTTTGCATTGATTTTCGGCAAAAAATTTGCTTTTTAAAACCGATAAGCAATACCGTTTCAAAAAGTATATGGTTGGCGGATTAGTGCTCGAATTAAATGTTTCGCACAAGCTCAAAGTTTGTTTGGGTTCTTGAAGCAACCTATGAGTACGGTTTAAAAATTACTTTTTTCCAATATGCACCTTGCAACATCAATCACCGCTGCCGGTTGCAAGGTGCAAGCCGCACTTCATTTGAGTAATGAGTGTGCGGCGGTATTGAAAGAAAAAAGTGATTTTTAAACAGGAAGGACTCATCCAGTTGCGTAAAGAATCTAAACGAACCTTGAATGACAAATATTAAATTATTCTTTCACAGAACCTATCCTATTTTGATGTTGCCACGCAATATTTTTATTTTGGACAAAAAGTCATTGACAAAGCACGTTGTTGTGATATATAATATACTGTACGATTTTATGTGCTGAACTAAAATTAATTATATATACGGAGGTTAAAAATATGTCCGGTCATTCCAAATGGAACAATATTAAGCATAAAAAAGAAAAATCAGATGCTCAGAAAGCGAAAATTTTCACCAAAATGGGCAGAGAAATTGCAGTTGCCGCAAAATCAGGCGGTCCGGATCCTGAGGTTAACGGCAGACTCAAAGATGCTATTGCTAAAGCCCGTTCTTTTAATATGCCCAACGATAATATCGCCCGCGTAATCAAAAAAGCAGCCGGCGAACAGAATATGGACAATTACGAAGACATCAGCTACGAAGGCTACGGTCCAAGCGGTGTTGCTCTTATTGTTGAAACTCTTACCGACAACCGTAACCGCACTGCCGGCGATCTTCGTCACTATTTCGACAAATTTGGCGGCAACCTTGGCACCAACGGTTCTGTTGCATGGATGTTTGACCAAAAGGGTATTATCATAATCAATAAAGCAGATTCCATAGACGAAGACGAGCTAACTATGGATGCTCTCGATGCCGGTGCCGACGATTTTGCGGCAGAGGACGAATTTTACGAAATCGCCACATCTCCCGAAATGTTCCGTGATGTGAGAGATGCACTTGAAGCCAAGGGCTACACCTTTGCTTCTGCAGAGCTTGAAATGATTCCTCAAAACACTATCCAGCTCACCGACGAACACGACATTCTTATGATGGAAAAACTCATCGAACATCTTGAAGACAACGATGATGTTCAAAACATTTACCACAACTGGGAAGAAGCTGAATAATACACAGAAAACAAATCAGGAGGATTTGAAGTGGACAAATTTCTGATAAAAGGCGGTAAGCCGCTTTGCGGCGAAGTACATATCAGCGGTGCAAAAAATGCCGCTGTTGCAATAATACCCGCTGCTCTTCTTGTTGAGGGAGAGTGTGTAATAGAAAATATTCCGGATATAAGCGATGTAGACAGCATTCTCAGTATGATACAATCTCTTGGTGCAAAGGTTAAAAAGCTCGATTGCAACACGGTTTCTATCGATGCCACAACCCTGACCTGCTGCACTGCCGACCCCGAACTTGCAGCAAAAATGCGTGCCTCCTATTATCTTATGGGAGCTCTCATTGGCAGATTTGGCGAAGCTCATGTTCCACCACCGGGCGGATGCAATTTTGGCACAAGACCAATTGACCAGCATCTCAAAAGCTTTGAATCATTAGGATGCACTATAGAACTCGACGATACTTTTGTTAACATAGATGCCGAAGCCCTATGCGGCAGTGATGTATATTTTGACATTGTAAGTGTTGGGGCAACCATAAATGCCGTTTTGGCTGCAACTTTGGCACCGGGCAAAACAGTTCTTGAAAACTGTGCAAAAGAGCCTCACGTTGTTGATCTTGCAAACTTTCTTAACTCTATGGGAGCAAACATTCGCGGTGCCGGAACAGATGTTATTAAAATAAATGGTGTTGAGTCGTTAAGAGGGGGCACCTATTCCATAATTCCCGATCAGATTGAAGCAGGCACCTATATGGCGGCTGCCGCTGCCACAAGGGGTGATGTGCTCATTAAAAATATCATTCCAAAGCACCTTGACTCCATAACAGCAAAATTTGTTGAAATGGGTGTTACTGTTGAAGAATATGACGAGGAAATAAGAGTTAAGGCAAACGATAAACCTCTTAAAAACATAAGAGTAAAAACCTTGCCTTATCCGGGTTTTCCAACCGATCTTCAGCCGCCGATGGTTGTTTTGCTTTCAACCGTGAACGGTGTAAGCGTTGTTACTGAGGGTGTTTGGGATTCACGTTTTCAATACATAACAGAACTCGAAAAAATGGGAGTAAAGGTTAGCGTTAACGGCACAGTTGCTACCATCGAAGGAGGGAATCCACTCAAGGCGGCAAGTGTTTGTGCTACAGATTTGAGAGCCGGAGCAAGCATGGTCATTGCTGCCCTTGCCTGCAATGGTGAAACAGAGATATCTCAGCTTCGTCATATTGACAGAGGTTATGAACATATTGTAGACAAACTAAAAGCCCTTGGTGCGGATATTGAAAGAATAAATGGTTAAATTTGTTGCACTTTACAGTTCAAGCTCAGGCAATTGCACGCTCATTTCCGATGGCGACACAAACATTTTAATCGACGCCGGAATCAGTGCGTCAAAAATTGTTGCAGCATTAGATCAGTTAAACATAAGCCCTGGTGAGATAGACGCACTTTTAGTTACTCACGAGCACAGTGACCACATTTGCGGTCTCAGAGTGTTTTCGCGAAAATACAACACACCCATATATGCCAACAAGGCAACAATGGAGCACGTTTTGATTTCTGCTCCCGACGTTGCTTTGTCAAATGTGCATGTGATATCGGGTCAATCGTCATTTACCATAAGGTCAATGAACATAAAAGCCTTTTCAACGCCTCACGATTCGGCTGCATCTTTTGGCTATGTTGTTGAGGCAGAGGGTAAAAAGTATGGTATTGCAACCGACACCGGCACCATAACAAAAGCAATGCTCACCAACCTTGCAGGGTGTGAAGCTGTTTTGATTGAATCCAATCACGACGAAGCAATGCTTAAAAACGGTCCCTATCCTTATGCACTCAAAAAAAGAATTTTGTCGGATTCGGGTCATCTTTCCAACGAAAAATGTGCCTGGCTTGCAACCCAGCTGGCAATATGGGGTACCAAACGAATTGCTCTTGGTCATCTAAGCGAACAAAACAACACACCCGACAAAGCCTACGAGGCATCAAAGCACTTGCTTGAGTCGGAGGGGTATAGGGTTGGAAGTGATGTTGTGTTAAAAGTTGCTCAAAAAAGTGAAATATGTATTATTTAAACCCGTATCGGATTAGTTTCTTGCATACGGGTTTTGTTTTGCCAGATTGAGATTAAAAATCCGAAAATATGTATTGACATAAATATTATTTTGTTATAAAATATATATGTATGTATGTTTCAAATTTTGATATACAGGGGTATATTGTCTTTGTATATCTGTTAGCCTACAGGCTACTGTGAGAATGCTGAAAGGTATTTCGAACATTGAAAATTTAATAAAGAAAGGAGTTGATAAAGATGGACATAATAATTCCAATAGCTTCTGCAATCGTAGCACTTATCATTGGCTTTTTTGTTGGTACAACCTACAGAAAAAAGATTGCTGAAGCAGAAATCGGCGGAGCAGAGCAAAAAGCAAAATCTATCATAGACGAAGCTGTTAAGACCGCCGAAACAAAGAAAAAAGAAGCACTGCTCGAAGCGAAAGATGAAATTCATAAGAGCAGACACGAACTCGAAAAAGAGCTCAAAGAAAGACGAGCAGAAATCAATCGTCAGGAAAGACGAATTCAACAAAAAGAAGAAGCGCTCGACAAAAAGACCGATGCTCTCGAAAAGAAAGACGAAACGCTCAACAAGAAAATTAAAGATGTTGATGCTCTCAAAGAAGAGACAGCTAAGGTTAAGAGTGCACAGCTTGAAATTCTGGAAAGAATTTCCGGACTTTCTGTAGAAGAAGCAAAAGCATATCTTCTCAAAAATGTTGAGGCAGAAATCAAGCATGAGACAGCAATGATGATTAAAGAAATTGAAACTCAGGCTAAAGAAGATGCCGACAAGAAAGCGAAAAACATTATCAGTGCTGCAATTCAGAAATGTGCTGCTGATCATGTGGCAGAAACAACCGTTTCGGTTGTTGCATTGCCAAACGATGAAATGAAGGGACGAATTATCGGTAGAGAGGGAAGAAACATCAGAACCCTCGAAACATTAACCGGTATAGATTTAATTATTGACGATACACCTGAAGCAGTTGTGTTGTCAGGATTTGATCCGATTAAGAGAGAAATTGCAAGAATGTCTCTCGAAAAGCTTATAGTTGACGGACGTATTCATCCGGCAAGAATTGAAGAAACTGTAGAAAAATCAAAAAAAGAAATCGAAGCCATCATCAAACAGGAGGGCGAGCAGGCCACCTTCGAAACGGGGGTACATGGCTTGCATCCCGAACTCATCAAACTTCTCGGAAGGATGCGCTACCGCACAAGCTATGGTCAGAATGTGCTTAAGCACTCCACCGAGGTTGCTCACCTTGCCGGCATTATGGCAGCTGAGCTTGGCGTTGATATCAAAACTGCTAAAAGAGCAGGTCTTCTTCATGACATAGGCAAATCGGTCGATCACGAAATCGAAGGTTCACACGTTGACATCGGTATTGATCTTGCCAAAAAGTATCGTGAGTCAAACGACGTTATTCACGCTATTGCAGCTCACCACGGTGACGTTGAAGCTCAAACAGTTATAGCGTGCATTGTTCAGGCTTGTGATGCAATAAGTGCAGCAAGACCCGGTGCAAGAAGAGAAAATCTTGAAACATACATAAAACGACTCGAAAAGCTTGAAGAAATTGCAAATTCCTTCAGCGGAGTTGAAAAATCATATGCAATTCAGGCGGGACGCGAAATCAGAATTATGGTTAAGCCCGAGGATGTTAAAGACGAAGATACAGTTCTCATAGCCCGCGACATTGTTAAGAAAATTGAAAATGAGCTTGAATATCCCGGTCAGATAAAAGTTAATGTTATCAGGGAAACTCGCTCTGTTGATTATGCGAAGTAAAATGCACTTTTAAAGTGTGACCATATATAACTACAATATATGATGAATTTGAGGAAGCGGGCAAAACCCGGCGGTAAGCATAGATTCTGAAAACAGATTCCGGTGCGTATTGGTCGGGCAGTAGCCTGCTTCTGTCAGTTAGGAGAATAATTGTGAATATACTTGCCATTGGCGATATTTTTGGTCAGTGCGGAGTAGACCACACCTCAATGGTCCTCAGGAGCATTCTGACTGAAGAAAATATAGATTTTTGCGTGGCTAATGCCGAGAATACTGCCGGAACCGGTATGACCTTGCACGACTACGACTGCCTTACCGATGCAGGCGTTGATGCCTTCACAATGGGCAATCACACCTTCGGCAAAAAAGACATTCTTAAAATTTTTGAAACACAACACAATGTTATACGTCCTGCCAACTATCCTTTGGCGGCTCCCGGTAAGGGTAGCACAATAATTAGTTGCAGAGGCAAGAAAATTGGCATAATAAATCTTATGGGACGTGTTGGCATCGACATTTCTCTTGATTGTCCCTTTGAAGCTGCCAACCGTGAAATTGATGCCATAAAAGACCTATGTGATTTTATAATTGTGGATTTTCATGCCGAAGCAACCAGCGAAAAAAAGGCAATGATGTATCATCTGGACGGAAAGGTCAGTGTTCTTTTTGGCACCCACACCCACGTTCAGACCGGCGATGAAACCGTAACCGGAAAGGGGTGCGGTTATATAACAGACCTCGGAATGACAGGTGCCGAGGAGTCGATTCTTGGTGTCAAAAAAGAAATTATAATCAAGCGTTTTGTTACCGGTGTTCCACAAAAGTTTGAATACGCATCGGGGCGAGCGGTGCTTAGCGGAGCGGTGTTTGTAATTGACGACACAACTCACAGATGCACTGCAGTTAAGAGAATAAACATAAGGTAGGTGAGTGTATGAAAGCATTAACAAAGCTTATGTCTGTTTTGGTTGCTGCTTCTCTTCTTTTGTGCGGCTGCTCATCGCAAAAAACAAACCCCGCAACGACCGCAGAAGAAACAGAAAGCAAAAAAAACGGAGGCACAGTTAAAATGGCGTGCGTTCCCGTTGACACTTTAAATCCTTTAATCACACAACACTCGTCAATAAGTGATTTTTTGTCTTTGGTTTATGAGGGACTTTTTGTAACCCTGCCCGATCTTACAACCGAAGGTGTGCTTGCAACAGAATATGCAGTTTCAGAGGATAATACGGTGTATACCATCAAGCTCAAAGAGGGGGTAAAATTCCACAACGGCAAAGAGTTTTCTGCCGAAGACGTTGTTGCCACAATTGGCTACATCTCGTCTTACGGCGGCAACTACTATCCCGTTGTCGAAAAAATCCTTGGCTGTGATGCACCGTCAAGCCATACTGTCACCATAATACTCAAATCACCTGTTTCAGATTTTATGAACAGCTTCGATTTCCCCATACTTCCTGCAGGACTGGGATATGCCGATTTTCTTAACCCATGCCCGACGTTTTATCCTGTTGGCACGGGAATGTATATATATGACGGTACCCTCGAATACAAAAACATATATCTTAAAGCCAACACAAACTGGCACTCCGGCAACAACCGACCTCATATTGACAAGGTAGATATTGAAATACTCTCTGACGATTCGACGGTTGTTTCTGCGTTTGATGCAGGTGCCGTGGATGTGCTTACCACCTCATGGCAGAACCCTGCCGAAATTAATTTGACCTCAGACCTTTATAACACCTACAAAACCGAGCAAAACAGATTCACATTCCTCGGCATCAACACCGGAGCTGCTGCATTCGACACTAAGGAGGAGAGGGTAGCATTTTCATCACATATAGATTCAAAAACTCTTTGTGACGACATTATGCTTGGCAGTGCAGTTGCCGCAAGCTCTCCTGTTCGTGATAATGTGTATTTTAACGAGCAAAATCAGTCTCCGTCAGCAGAGGACGAAACAACACCGGATAATGCGTATGCAACTGTTTCCTATAGCACAGAGGCAAGTGGAGATCAGGTCACCGAGCTATATTTGCTCTATAATTCTTCAAGCAAAACAAAAGAAAGGCTTGCCCTTGCAATAAAACACCGCCTCGACACGGCAGGCTATCCGTGCACTCTTGACCCTCAGCCTTATGAGGCGTATCTGGCAAAGGTTGCCGGATGCGAATATGATCTGTATGTTGGTGAGGTGAGCATCGACAATTGTGCAAACCTAAGCTTTATGTTCGGAGAAGAGAGAAATCTTCAAAATGTTTGCACATTCTACACAAGCGAGCTATCAACCCTTGTTTCAAACTTGAACCGAATGTCGGGCAAAGAAAACAAAGGTGTCGCATGGGTGAATTTCAAAAAATACTATAACGACGAATGTTTTCAGGTGCCATTGTATTTTACCAACGGTGAGGCCTATGTGAATAAACGCATAAGCGGAAAGCTTGTTCCAAACATTTCAACCTTGCTGTACGGATTTGAAAATCTGTATTTGGAAAGCACTAAAACTGAATAACACCAACAAAAACTTGCACAAAGACTTGATTTGAGAATTGTGCAAATTTAACGAAATTTTAAAAAAACGCCGATATCGCAGAAATCGGCGTTTTTTTTATTCAAAAACCCTTGCAAAATCCTTAAAAATGGTATATAATCAATAAAAAGTGGAGAAAAGTGGTTCTCTGTGGTAAAAAAGTGGTGGATTTTAGCAATTCATCCAAAGAAAGGAAGTGAAAGATGTGTTCAGTGGAGAATATCAGCACACGATTGATGCCAAAGGCAGAATAATTATGCCGGTCAAATTTCGTGAAGCTCTGGGCGATAGCTTTGTTGTAACAAAAGGCCTCGACCATAACCTCCTTGTTTTCAGCAACGAAGAATGGCAAAGCTTCTACGAAAAACTGAGCACGCTTCCATTGTCCAACAAAAACTCCCGTGGATTTTCGCGTCTTTTCCTTGCCGGTGCTATCGAATGTGAAACCGATAAGCAGGGCAGAATCCTCATCACTCAACCACTTAAAGAATATGCTTCACTTGTCAAAGACGTTACCGTTATCGGCAACGGCAACAAGCTCGAAATCTGGAGCACAGAAAACTGGAATGATTACATAAACAGCATCGACACCGATGAGATTGCCGATAGCCTGTGTGAACTTGGCATAATGATATAAGGAGGACAGGCCCGTGGAATTTAAGCACGTTTCGGTTCTTCTGAATGAGTCGGTGGACGGCTTGTGCATCAAGCCCGACGGCATATATGCCGATGGCACGCTCGGCGGCGGAGGTCATAGTTTTGAAATAGCATCGAGGCTTTCGCCAAATGGCAAGTTAATCGGCATCGACCGTGACCTTGAGGCTTTAGCTGCTGCAAAAAAAAGATTAGAGCCTTTCTCCAACGTCACCTATGTTCATTCAAATTTCTCAGACATAAAAAACATACTCTCCGTAAAACATATTCCGGCAATAGACGGCGCGGTCATTGATTTGGGCGTGTCGTCTTATCAGCTGGATTGTGCCGAAAGAGGGTTTTCATATATGGAAGATGCCCCTCTCGATATGAGAATGGATAAAGAGGCAGATTTCAGTGCATATGATGTTGTTAATTCCTACTCAGAGCAAGAGCTCACCCGCATATTTTTTGAGTATGGCGAGGAGCGTTTTTCCAAAAGAGTTGCATCATTAATTGTTGAAGCCAGAAAAGCTGCTCCGGTGTCTACCACTCTTGAGCTTGTAGAAATCATAAAAAAAGCAATACCCGAAAAGCTTCGCCAAAAGGGTTCTCACCCTGCAAAGCGTGTTTTTCAGGCAATACGCATCGAGGTCAACTCCGAGCTTGAGCCTCTGAAAGATGCTTTAACCGACTTCTTCGATGTGCTGTCTCCGGGGGGCAGACTTTGCGTCATAACCTTTCATTCACTTGAAGACCGCATAGTAAAGCAAACATTTGCTTCATTTGCAAAAGGTTGCACCTGTCCAAAAGATTTTCCTATTTGTGTGTGTGGCAACAAACCCAGAGGCAAAGTGATAACAACAAAGCCCATACTTCCAAGCGATGACGAAATGGAATTTAATAAAAGATCCAAAAGCGCAAAATTGCGCATATGCGAAAAATTGTAATGAGGTGAAATAATTGTACTCAAGATTATACGACGGCACGTCCGCTTATAAAATTGAAGAATACTATAATTATACTCACAAGGCCGAAGAAAAAAGGCAGCAAAACAAAAAGACCGTGGCAAAAAAAGCTGCTCTTAATCGCAAAAGATTTATTATGGTTGCCAGCTCGGTTTTTGCAGTTGCAGCACTCTTTCTGTTTATGAATGTTGTTCTAATCCAGACGGCAGCAACGTGCGATGCCAAAGCAAAGGAGCTTGAAGATATCCGCGTAAGAAACACTCAGCTTTCTTTTGAAATTGCATCCGGCATAGACCTGGCAGCTGTTGAGGCTAAAGCCAAAAATGAGTTTGGAATGCAGCAACCCGAAAGTCACCAGAATGTTTATGTTGATGTTGTTCAGAGCGACTATGCAGAAACTTTTTCGGCACCCAAATCCGAAAAGGGTGCACTTGACGGAATAATTTCCAGTCTGAAATCATTTTTGTCATATATTGGATAAAATTCCATATGATATTATATACAGTTTAAATTGTTTTCTTACATAATGGAATTTGTGTAAAAGTTAGTCCTGCCTTTTTGAGCTACAGCCAAAAAGGCTTGCTTTTTCATCAGATAAAAAACAAAATTCGATTTTTTTCGATTTTATCACAATTATTGTTTGAGTTGTGAAAGGATAGGCTGAAGTTATGAAAACTCTTACCGGTGTCGGTATTCAAAAAAGGAGCATAACAATTCTTGTTGGAGCAATTGTTTTACTTGGATTGCTTCTTATACGTGTTGCCTGGATTCAGGTCATAAACGGTGAGGAATACAGCAAAAATGCGGCACTTCAGCAAACAAAAGACATTGTCATAAGCTCAAAAAGAGGCACTATTTATGACCGCAACATGAATGAGCTTGCCAAAAGTGCTTCGTCCGAAACAGTAACCGTCAGCCCTCGTGAAATAAAGGAAAGCGGCAAAATAAATGACATTGCATCAGGTCTTGCAGCCATCCTCAAAATGGACAAAGACAAGGTGTATGCAACTCTTGCCAAAGACAGCTCCTACGAGGTTGTTAAACGAAAAATCGACAAAGACCAGGCCGATGCCATACGCAAAGAATCCTATCCGGGTGTGGTGCTTGTGGAGGATTTTAAAAGATACTATCCCGGCGGAACTCTTGCTTCCCATGTTATAGGCTTTGTTGGAACCGACAATCAGGGGCTTGCCGGCATCGAAATGATATACGAAAACTATCTCAAGGGTCTGCCGGGCAGAATTATCACAGCCAAAAATGCCGCCGGAAGCGATATGCCCTATAAATATGAAAAATACATTGACCCTCAAAACGGTGTTAACATTGTTCTCACAATAGATGAGGTTATTCAGCGAAAGGCAGAAGATTCACTTCAAAAAGCGGTTGAAAAATATAATGTACAAAACGGAGCCGCCTGCATAATTATGGGGGCAAAAACCGGCGAAGTTCTTGCAATGGCAACCTATCCGACCTTTGACCTTAACACTCCCTTTACTATAATGAACGAAGAGAAAAAAGCTCAGATTGAACAGATAGAAAACGAAAAACAACGCTCTCAGGCAACATCTGACGAGCTCAACAGGCAGTGGCGTAACAAAGCCGTTGTGGATTCTTACGAACCCGGCTCAACGTTTAAAGCTATGGTTGCCGCAATGGCACTTGAAGAAAATCTTGTTAATCTTAACGAAAACTTTGTTTGCTCAGGTTCTGTTCAGGTTGCAAACTACAACATCGGTTGCTGGAACAGAAGCGGTCACGGAACAGAAACCTTTGTTCAGGGCGTATATAATTCCTGCAACCCCGTGTTTATGTCTATTGGTTCACGCCTTGGTGCAACAAATTTCTATAAATACTACAAATCCTTTGGTTTTGGTTCAACAACCGGCTTTGACCTCCCCGGCGAAGCTCCCGGTGTTTTCCATTCTATGGACAGGTTCAACGAGGTTGAGCTTGCAACCGCATCATTTGGTCAGGGTTTTACGGTAACTCCTCTTCAGCTTGTAACGGCATATTCGGCAATAACCAACGATGGCTACATGGTTAAACCCCGTCTCATAAAATCTTTGGTAGATGACGACGGAAACGTGATAGAAAACTTTGAACCCGAAAAAATACGTCAGGTTGTCAGCAAAGAAACAGCCGACACAGTGTGTCAGATTCTGGAGGGCGTTGCCTCCGACGGCACAAGTAAAAACGCCTATATTGAGGGTTATCACATTGCCGGCAAAACCGGCACCAGTGAAAAAACTCCCCGTGGCAACGGCAAATATGTTGCATCCTTTGTTGGCTTTGCTCCTGCCGACGACCCCGAGCTTATTTGTCTCATAATGCTTGACGAGCCAATGGGTTCGTCATATATGGGTGGTGCTATTGCCGCTCCAACGTTCAAAGAGATTATGTCGGATGTTTTGGTATATATGCAAATCAAGAGCGATAGCTCACCAAAATACAATTTTGTTCCCAATATCACAGGTCAGACCCTTGAAGAAGCCAAAAATTCTCTTACGGCAGCCGGATTCAAAAGTGTTGTTATGGGTGAGGGTACCTCGGTTGTATCCCAGAGTCCCGCAGTGGGAACGGCTCTTGGTGATAATGCCATTGTTGTTGTCTACACAGAACCCGTCGCCGAAGATTACGTTGTTGTGCCTGACCTCAACGGCTACTATGCATCCGATGCAAATCAGCTGCTTGTTAATGCCGGACTCAACATTAAGGTTGGCGGAGCATATATGGTCAGCTCCTCAGTTCTTGTTGGAACTCAGGATCCTCCCGCAGGCACAGAGGTGCCCAGAGGAAGCGTTGTAACCGTAGAGTATAACTACACAACAAATGTGCATTAATAAAGGAGATGTTTAATCTTGAAGCTTAAACAAATTCTCTCTGGGTTGCCGGTGCTCACCACTTGCGGCAACGAAGACATAGAAATAACATCAATAACCAACGATTCACGAAAATGTGCCCCGGGCACTTTGTTTGTGGCAGTGCGTGGGTTTCAGACCGACGGTCACAAATATATTGCATCGGCAGTTGAGCTCGGTGCAAGTGCAGTTCTTTGCGAAGAACACTTTCCCGGTATTGATGCCACCCAGATTGTTGTTGCCAACAGCCGCAGAAGCGAGGCGATTGCTGCAGCCAATTTTTATGGTAATCCGTCTAAAAAGTTTAAGCTAATAGGTGTAACAGGCACAAACGGCAAAACAACCGTAACATATCTTGTTCGCCACATACTCGAGAGCTGTGGCCACAAAGTTGGTCTCATAGGCACCAATCAGAACATTATTGGCAGCACTGTTCTTGAAACCGGCCGCACAACTCCCGATTCCATAGAACTTCAGGAAATATTTGCAAAAATGGCAGATGCATCCATAGACTATTGTGTGATGGAGGTTTCGTCTCACGCATTGGAGCTCGACCGAGTGTATGGCTGCACCTATGATGTTGGTGCATTCACCAATCTCACACAGGACCATCTTGATTTTCATATAACAATGGAAAACTACGCAGCTGCAAAATATAAGCTGATGGAAATATCAGACAAGGCAGTTATAAACACAGACGATTCATATGGCAAGGAAATGTGCGACAAATGCAAGTGTCGGTGCATTTCTTACAGCAAAAACAATTCCGCCTCAAAGCTTTTTGCATCAGATGTAGATTTAAGCTCAAAGGGTGTGAAGTTCAGTGCCTCGGGTGTGAGCTATTCTCTTCCGATTCCCGGTGAATTTTCGGTCTACAACGCCCTTTGTGCCATAGGTATTGCAAAGGCTATAGGAATAGATGATGAAAAAATTGCAGACGCACTGGCAAGTGCTTCGGGTGTTAAGGGCAGGGCAGAGGTTGTGCCCACCAACACCGACTACACTGTTATCATAGACTATGCCCACACTCCCGACGGGATAGAAAACATTCTTTCGGCTGTTCGTGGTTTTGCTGAGGGCAGGGTTGTTATAGTTTTTGGATGCGGAGGCGACCGTGACAATACAAAACGCCCCATAATGGGCGAAATTGCAGGCAAAATGGCAGATTTTTGCGTTGTCACCAGCGATAACCCCCGCACCGAAGATCCTCTCAGAATCATATCTATGGTTGAGGAGGGCGTCAAACGTTCCGGCGGCGACTATGTTGTTATTGAAAGCCGCAGAGATGCCATAAAATATGCACTGGACAATGCCCAAAAGGGTGATTGCATTGTTCTTGCCGGAAAAGGCCACGAAACTTATCAGATGCTTAAGACCGGCACAATTCATTTTGACGAACGTGAGGTTGTGAGAGAAATTCTCGGCCAATAACACCATATTTGTAAGAAGGTTATTATAATGATTTATCCCATTCAACCCCTGACATCATCTGCAATAGCAAAAGCTGTTGGCGGAAAGCTCGTTTGCGGAAGCGGCAACGAGATTGTATCGTCTGTCAGCTGCGATAGCCGCACCATATCACCCGACACTCTTTTTGTGCCACTCATAGGCGAAAGGTTTGACGGTCATTCATTTTTGGAAAATGTGTGCAAAGAGGGGATAGGGGGGTATGTTTTCAGTCATAATAAGTCAGATAGCTCCTCGCCGTTTGCAATTTTGGTAGACGACACCGCCAAGGCTCTTTTAGACCTTGCGGCATACTATAGAACACTTTTTAACATTCCTTTTGTGGGGCTCACGGGCAGTGTTGGAAAAACAACCACCAAAGAGCTCATAGCTTCGGTGTTGGCTCAAAAATATAATGTTCATGCCACAAAGGGCAATTTTAACAACAACATTGGCGTTCCCTACACACTTTTTGGTCTTGAAAAAGATCACGAAGTGGCAGTTATCGAAATGGGAATGAGCAATTTTGGTGAAATTGAAGCTTTGTCGCTCTGTGCCGCACCAAACATTGCAGTTATTACTAACATCGGCACGTCTCACATAGAATTTCTTGGCTCTCAGGAGGGCATACTAAAGGCTAAGAGTGAAATATTTGAAGGTCTCTCATCCGATGGCAAGGTTGTGCTAAACGGTGACGATCCTTATCTTTTGTCGCTCAAAAACAGCCTTGAGGGCAGAGAAGTGTGCTACGTTGGCATCACAAACACAGACTCCGACCTTGTTGCAACAAATGTTGTGTCCGGTGAGAGGGGCACAGAATTTGAATGTGACGGAGAAAAATATTTTATCAATCTTCCCGGAGTTCATAATGTCTACAATGCTCTTTCTGCCATAGCAGTTGGCAAAATGCTTGGCTTGTCAGGCAGTCAGATAGCAAAAGGCCTTGCATCTTATCATGCTCACGGCATCCGTCAGAACATCATTTTGGCAAATGGCTATAAAATCATAAACGATTGCTACAACTCAAGTCCTCAGTCGGCAATTGCGGCTCTTGGTGTGCTTTGCACAGTGGGAGCAAAACGCCGCATAGCAGTGCTTGGTGATATGGCAGAGCTTGGCTCAAAGGCTCAGGAGCTTCACCGTATGGTGGGCAAAGAATTTGCCGCATCGTCGGCAGATGTTCTTGTAACTGTGGGAGAGCTTTCAAAGCACATTATGTCGGAGGCAGGCGGCAAAGAATGTCACTCGTTTGCCACGGCATCTGATGCGGCAGAATTTTTGAAAGGCTATTGCCGCGATGACGATGCGGTTTTGATTAAAGGCTCAAGATGCATGGGGCTTGAAGTAATAAGCGAAAAATTATTATAAATACTCATAAGGTGGCGTTTTAATTGAACAACGATATACTGATAATCTCGGCTGTGATTTCATTTGTGATAGCAGCTGTTTGCGGTCCGATTCTGATTCCTGTTCTTCACAGGCTCAAATTTGGTCAGGAAATACGCGAGATAGGCCCAAGCTGGCATCAGAAAAAAAGCGGCACACCAACCATGGGCGGTTTTATTTTCATCATTCCCATTCTGGTTTGTACCTTAGCCTTTATCCGCACTTCAACAGCAACAGCACTTGTGTTGTTTGCACTGAGCTTTGGTGTTGTCGGATTTATCGATGACTACATTAAGGTTGTTAAAAAAAGAAATCTTGGCCTCACCGAAAAGCAAAAATTTCTTATGCAGCTTTTGTTTTCTGTTTTGTTCATATGCATAAGTCTTTATTGGCTTGAGCTTATCGACACAAAAATCTTCATTCCGTTTGCAAAGACCGAAATTGACTTTTCGTGGTTCTACATACCTCTTGCACTTTTTGTTTTAATCGGCACAACCAACAGCGTTAATCTGACCGACGGAGTCGACGGCTTGGCGGCGTCTGTAACGGTTGTGGTAGCAGTTTTCTTTGCCATATACGCATTTGGTTGCCAGATGTATGACATTGCAGCCGTAAACATCATAAGTGCGGCTTCTCTTGCAGGCTTTCTTATTTTTAATCGTCATCCTGCAAAGGTGTTTATGGGCGACACAGGCTCGCTTTTTCTGGGAGGTCTTGTGTGCTCCAATGCACTTTTGATGAAAAACCCCCTCATTCTGATTGTTGCCGGAGGGGTGTATGTTATCGAAACACTGTCTGTTATTTTGCAGGTTGCATCCTTCAAGATGACCGGCAAAAGAATATTCAAAATGAGTCCCATTCACCATCATTTTGAGATGTGCGGATGGAGCGAAGTTAAAATTGTGACAGTTGCATCACTCGTAACTATGGCACTTTGCGTTGTATCGTATTTTGCAAGCATCTGATTCTGACGGGAGGAAACCAAATTGGCAAATAAGCAAATAAGCTATGCTTTAAAACCTCAAAAAAAATTGGATACATCTTTTCTTTTGGTTGTAGTTATGCTTCTTTGCTACGGTCTTATTATGGTTTTCAGTGCAAGCAGTGCATCGGCACACTATCAGTTCGGAGATGCCTACTATTTTATCAAAAGGCAGTTCGCATGGGCGATAATTGGTTTTATAATAATGCTTGCAGTGTCAAGAGTGTCTTACAAAACAATCTATAAATATGCTCTTCATCTTATGGTTGTAAGCATAATTCTTTTAATACTCGTTCCTTTAATCGGCATTGAGGTTAAGGGTGCAAAAAGATGGATTGGATTTGGTTCTTTCAGCTTTCAGCCATCTGAGGTTGCAAAATTTGCAATAATAGTTTTTCTGGCAAGGAGCCTTTGTGTTAACAACGAAGCTCTCAAAACCTTTGTCAAGGGTTTTTTGCCCTATGTGTGCATAATCGGTCTTCTGGCACTTTTGGTATTCATTGAGCCTCATCTTAGCGGTGCAATGGTCATAGCACTCACCGGATTCATTGTTTTGTGGGCAGCAGGCGCAAAGCTTGCTCATTTTGTGGCAATCGGTATTCCGGCGGTTGCAGTTGTTGTTGTGGCAATGATAAGTGCTCCTTACCGTATGGCACGAGTAACCTCGTTTTTCGACCCGTTTAAAGATGTCACAGGTGACGGCTTCCAGATTGTACAGTCTCTCTATGCCATAGGCAGTGGCGGATTTTTTGGTCTTGGTCTTGGTCAGAGCCGTCAAAAATATCTGTATTTACCTGAAGCTCAGAACGACTTCATATTTTCTGTTATCTGCGAAGAGCTTGGCTTTATTGGTGCGGCTTTGGTTGTTGTACTTTTTGCTCTTCTTTTGTGGAAAGGCATAAAAATTGCAGTCAGTGCACCCGACAGATTTTCAAAACTGCTTGTTATTGGCATTATAGGTCTTATTGCCGTTCAGGTTGTTATAAATATCGCAGTTGTAACCTCATCTATTCCCGCAACAGGAATGCCACTTCCGTTCTTTAGCTACGGCGGCACATCTCTTGTGTTTATTCTCGCCGAAATGGGAGTGATACTCTCCATATCGAGAGAGTGCGAAAAATAAATCCGGAGGTATGCATTATGAGAATACTCCTTGCAGGCGGCGGCACCGCAGGTCACATAAATCCTGCTCTTGCCATTGCAAACTATGCAGTTTCCAAAGATAAAAACACAAAAATTCTTTTTGTTGGCACAAAACGCGGCCTCGAAAGCACACTGGTGCCCGAAGCCGGATACGATATAAAATACGTTAACGTTCAGGGGCTTAGCAAAAAGCTCACCCTTGATAATATAAAGTCTTTTTACAATATGGTAACAGCCAAAGGCAAATGCAAAAAAATCATTAAAGAATTCAGACCCGATGTTGTTGTGGGCACAGGCGGATATGTTTGTGCACCGGCAGTTATGGCGGCAAACAGCCTGGACATTCCAACTCTCATTCACGAGCAGAATGTTTTTCCCGGAAGTGCCATAAAGCTTTTGTCAAAAAAGTCAACCGTAACAGCCATCAGCTTCGACGACAGCCGGGCATACCTTAAAGATGCCAAAAACATACTTTTCACAGGCAATCCCATCCGCCCCGAAATTCTTTCGTGCAACAGAGAAAAAGCACGCCAAAGCTATGGAATAACAAATGAGAAGCTGGTTCTCATTTTTGGCGGAAGCCTTGGTGCAGATGCCATAAATTCGGTGGCACTTGAATACATAAAATCCCTGTCTGTCTCAGATGGCGTAAGAGTTTTGTTTGCCACAGGCCAACGCAACTACGATGATGTGATAAACAAAGCAAAATCTATGAAACTCGAAAATCTCCCCTTTGCTCAAATCGTCCCCTATATTCACAACATGGATGAAGCTATGAATGCCGCCGATGTTGCAGTGTGCCGTTCGGGTGCAATAACTGTGTCGGAATTGTGCGCACTGTCAAAGCCGGCGATATTTGTTCCTTCTCCAAACGTTACCAACAATCATCAGGAATATAATGCCCGTGCTCTTTCCGATAGCGGTGCGGCAATAACAATTCTTGAAAAAGATTTTAATTTTGTGAGCCTTAAAACAGCTCTCAACTCAATTTTAACCGACGATTCCAAACTGGAGCAAATGCAAATCCAGTCTTCAAAAGTCGGCACCACAAGTGCTCTCAACATTATCCATTCAACGCTGACTGAGCTTGCAAAAAACTAACCTTGCCGATTTAATCCTTGTAAGCTCCGCAACCTCCTACTGCCTACCTACCAATTTGCGGAGCTTACAAATTTGATAAAACGTAACAAACACGCACTCCTTCGCATATGATAATAGCATATTTATAACAGCGCGGAGGTGCTTGTATGAATCGCTACAAAATAGAAGGCGGCTATCCTTTGCGTGGCAAAACAGAGGTTTGCGGAGCAAAAAATGCCGCATTGCCAATTCTTGCCGCAACAATAATAAACGGCCGCAAAAGCATCATACATAACTGTCCGGATTTGTCGGACATTACAAGTATAATTGAAATACTAAAGTATCTTGGTTGCAAGGTGGAGCGTCGGGGCAAAGATGTCACAGTTGATTCATCAACCTTTATCTCCCGCACAATTCCACATTTTGCAATGAAGCAAACCCGAAGCTCCACAATATTTGCCGGTGCTCTTCTTGCCAGAAATGGTTATGCATTCATTCCGGGAAGCGGCGGCTGTCACATAGGTGCCCGTCCAATAGACCTGCATCTGAAAGGCTTTAAGGCTCTTGGAGCCGACATCACCTTTCAGCCCGATGGAATTGTTTGCAGAGCAAAGCATTTAAGAGCTTGTCGCATAGAACTTGATTTTCCATCGGTGGGAGCAACCGAAAATCTGATGATTGCTTCATCACTTACTCCCGCCACAACCATCATCACCAATGCGGCAATGGAGCCGGAAATTGTTAATCTTGCTCAATATCTTCGCTCTGTCGGAGCTCATATAAAGGGCGACGGCACAAGCGAAATTCACATAAAAGGCACTTTGAGTCCCAAAGATGCCGAAGTAACTGTCATACCCGACCGCATTGTTGCTTCAACCTATGCCTCAGCTGTTGCATCGGCAGGGGGAAGTGTTGAAATATGCGGAATATCACCGGGGCTTCTTTCGCCGTTTCTTGCAGTGATGAGACGTATGGGAATGTCGATCAACTGCACCAAAAACGGCTTTACAATCTGCAAAAATTCGGGGCTTGTCAATCTTCCCTATGTGTGCACAGGCCCTTATCCTTTGTTTCCTACCGATTGTCAGCCCATGCTTGTTGCCGCAATGACAACAGCCTATGGCTTTGGAGCGGTAAGAGAAAAAATATTTGAAAACCGTTTTGGTCATTGTTCCCGCCTGAACGATATGGGAGCCAATGTAACCGTAAGAGGACGCACAGCACTCATAAGAGGAGTGCCAAAGCTCAAAGGTGCCAATGTGGATGCCTGCGATTTGCGGTGCGGTGCGGCACTTACCGTTGCAGCACTTGGAGCCGGAGGCACAACGTATATATCTAATACTCACTATATTGACCGAGGCTATGAAAACCTTGTGAGTGAGCTTGCAAAGATAGGAGCCAAAGCAGAGAGGATTGATTAATATGTCTGACAACACAAATGTCGAAAAACCAAAAAAACAAAAAACCCCCTACAAAAAATCGGCAATGCGTGCAAAAATTGCCGGCATACTTTGTCTTGTGCTGGTGGCGGTTGTGCTGTTTTTTATGTCTCCGATTTTCGGAGTTGACGAAATTCTGGTTGAAGGCAACATAAACATTACCCCCGAAGAAATAATTGTTGCATCGGGAGTAAAAAAGGGTGACAACATTTTTTCTGTTAATGCAAGCGACGTTGAAGCCGGACTTTCAAAGTTTGGCAAAATTGCGTCGGTTGTTGTTACCCGTTCTTTCCCGTCGTCGGTTACCATCAGGGTTGACGAAAGGGTAGAGTGTGCCTACATAAAAGAAAAAGCCACCTACACCCAGATTGACGAAAACGGCAGAGTTCTTGCAACTGCATCGGGCATTGAGTCTGCGGTTCCGGTTATTCAGGGAATAAAGATTGTCGATTCAGAGGTTGGCCAGTTTATGAAAATAGACGCAGGCAATGCTGCAGAGCTTTCGTCGCTCATAACAAGAATGCTCAGCGAGCTTAAGGTGAGCGGAATTGTGTCCAACGTCAAAACAATTGACCTTTCAGACCTTTCCAATATCCGTATGATACTGCAGGGCGACACACTTGTTAATATGGGAGAAGACGGCGAAGAAGACGGCAACAACATTGAATACAAAATTGCATACCTGAGAGCAATAATTCCCGAATTGCCTGCATCACAAAACGGCGGTGTTATAGAGCTTGCCGACACCGAGAATGTGACCAGCAGAATGTCGTAGAATGTCAATATCTACCGATAAAATTGTTGATTTTGTACAAATTTATAAAAACATCAAAAAAACTATAGCATTATTTCAAATGTTATGTTATAATTAATCATTAATATGGGATAGAGGAGGAAAATTCCGTGATTGAATTTGATAACGAAAGAGAAATAGTAGGAGCCAACATGAAAGTTGTCGGCGTAGGCGGTGGCGGTAACAATGCCCTCGACCGTATGATCGAAGACGGACTTTCCGGCGTTGAATTTATAGCAGTTAACACAGACAGACAGGTTCTTTTTGGTGAAAATGCATCCAAAGCAGACGGCAAAATTCAGATTGGTGAAAAGCTCACCAAGGGTCTTGGCGCAGGCGCAAACCCCGAAATCGGACAGAAAGCAGCAGAAGAAAGCCGCGACGAAATCAAGCAGTCTCTTGCAGATGCCAACATGGTGTTTGTTACTGCAGGCATGGGCGGCGGCACAGGCACAGGTGCAGCTCCCACAGTTGCATCAATCGCCAAAGAAATGGGCATTCTCACAGTTGGTGTTGTTACCAAACCTTTTGCTTTTGAAGGAAAGCAGAGAATGGAACGTGCTGAAAAAGGTATTGAAGTGCTCAAAGACTGCGTAGACGCTCTCGTTGTTATCCCTAATAATAAACTTCTTGATATATGCGACAGAAAAACATCTATGAAAGATGCTTTCAAAATGGCAGACAAAATCCTCAGTCAGGGCGTTAAAGGCATTTCCGACCTTATCACAAGCCCCGGCTACATCAACCTCGACTTTGCCGACATTTCATCCGTTATGAGAAACACAGGCGTTGCTCATATGGGTATTGGTCGTGCATCAGGCGACAACAGAGCAGAGGAAGCTGTTAAAGATGCAATCTACAGTCCCCTTCTCGAAACCACAATCGACGGTGCAAAGAAGGTTGTGCTCAACGTTGCAGGCTCAAGCGACCTCGGTCTTATGGAAATCGAGCAGGCTTCCGAGCTTGTTCACCAGCTCGTTGATCCCGATGCTAACATCATCTTCGGTACATCAATCGACGAATCTCTCGGTGATGAAATTGTTATCACAGTTGTTGCAACAGGATTTGAAGATTCCAAAGCTCCCAAGGCAGATATGTCCGACCTTATCTCAGGCGACAGCTATGCTGACGTTGGCGGTTTTGAAATTCCCGATTTTCTCAATAGAAGATAATAAAAACGCTCAGATATGCTGTATATTTTTAATGTACAGCATATTTGTTTAGAATGGAGGAGCAGCAAATGAAATGTCCATACTGTGAATATCTTGAAAGCAAGGTTATAGATTCACGTCCCATCGATGACGGTTCATCAATTCGTCGTCGCCGCGAATGTCTGAAATGCGAAAAACGTTTCACAACCTATGAGCAGATTGAATCTGTACCCCTTGTTATAATCAAAAAAGACGGTAAGCGTCAGGTGTATAACCGCCAGAAGCTTTTAAACGGACTTCTCAGAGCCTGCGAAAAAACTCCCGTAAGTTTTGCGCAGATAGAAAATATGGTTCTGGAAATAGAAAGTGTTCTCAACAACTCTCTCGACCGCGAAGTAACTTCCACCGAAATTGGCGAGCTTGTTATGGATAAGCTCAAAAAGATAAACGACATAGCCTACGTGCGTTTTGCATCAGTTTATCGTGAGTTCAGAGACGTTAACACTTTTATGGAAGAACTCAGCACTCTTATCCATTCCAAATAGCATAATGGCGGATTGACCTTTAAGTAAGCGTAGTGTATCGGTTTTACTTAAACCAGTCAATCCGCTTTTTGGATTGTTAACACAAAAAGGAATACAGAATTGATTTATGATAAAAATAGGTAATGTAACACTCGAAAACAACATATTTCTTGCCCCCATGGCAGGCATCACCGACCTTGCTTTCAGGCTTGTGTGCAAAGAGTGGGGGGCAGGGCTTGTATATTCCGAAATGGTCAGTGCTAAGGCACTTCATTATGAAGACAAAAAAACCTATAGCCTGATGCAAACCTGCAGTGAAGAGCAACCCCTCGCTGTTCAGATTTTTGGCAGCGAGCCGGCAATAATGGCAGAATCGGCAAAAAAGGTTGAGGCGCTTGGTGCCCCGATAATCGATATCAACATGGGTTGTCCTGCACCAAAGGTTGCCAACAATGGCGACGGCAGCTCACTTTTAAAGGATTTTGACCTTATTGGCCGCATTGTTAGTGCCGTCTCAAAGGCTGTGTCGGTGCCGGTAACCTGCAAAATCCGTTGCGGCATAAAAGAGTTTATAGATGTGGCACTTCTATGCCGAATCATAGAGCAAAACGGTGCTGCAGCAATAGCGGTTCACGGTCGCACGGCGGCAATGTATTATAGCGGAAAGGCAGACAGAACAATGATTGCCAAAGCAAAGCAGGCGGTGTCGATTCCGGTTATTGCCAATGGCGACATTATATGTGCCGAAGATGCAAAGGCAATGCTGGATGAAACAGGCTGTGATGCAATAATGATTGGCAGGGGAGCTCAGGGCAATCCTTTCTTGTTTACGCAAATTTTAGAGTATCGCAGGTTTGGCGAAGTGAGAACACATCCAAACCACATTACCCGACTTGAGGTTATGAAAAAACATATTGACCTTGCCTGCTCTCTCAAGGGTGAATGCACCGGTGTGCGTGAGTCACGCAAACACATTGCGTGGTATACCAAAGGAATGAAAGCAAGCAGCGTTATCAGAAACGAAGTGTGTAAAACCGAAAGCCTTTCGGAATTAAATGATATTATAGACAAATATATTGAATATCTTTCACAGGGAGCTGATGAATAATGAAAAAATCAACCAAATTTCTGGCAGCGTGTTTTTCTGTTGCCGCAATAGCCGCGGTAGCAGGCATTTTGTATCTCAATGTTCAGAATGATGGCAAAAAGTTTGCCTGCATATATGAAGACGGTAAGCTTTTGCACAAAATTGACCTTTCAACGGTTTCCAAGCCATACTCAATTGAACTTGCTGGCAACGTAATTCTTATCGAAAAGGAGCAGGTTTCAATCATAGAGGCCGATTGCCCCGACAAGCTCTGCATCAAGCAGGGTGCAATCACAAACGGCGCCCGTCCAATTGTTTGCCTGCCAAACAACGTGGTTGTCAAACTGACCGACGACGAATCCGACATCGACATTGTAACAGGAGCCTGATTAACATATGAACACACGAAAAATTGTGCTCACAGCTCTTTTTTCGGCTGTTGCACTTGGAATATACGTTTTAGAAAGTATGATAGCTCCAATCTCGGCAATTCCGGGCGTTAAGCTTGGTCTGGCCAATGTTGTGACTCTGGTTGCCGTCTACACAATTGGCAAAAGAGGAGCTTTTGCAACCCTAATCATACGCATTGCACTTTCGTCGCTATTGTTCGGGCATATGATGTCGTTCTTTTTTAGCCTTGCAGGCGGCATTGCGTGCTATGGGGCGGTGTGCGCTTTTCAAAAGCTTCTTGACCGCTCGCAGATGTGGGCATTGGGAATCATCAGTGCCTTCGCTCACAATTTGGGGCAGATAATAGTTGCAATTGCAATAACATCTCAGCTTGCTGTTGCATATTATTTTTTGTTTATGATTCTTGCATCAATCATAACCGGTGCATTCACCGGTGTGTGTGCAATGTATTGTGTTAAAATTCTGGAAAAGTCAAAAATTTTATAGTCGAACTTCAGGTTATCAGAAAATAAATGTATGTTTTCCGAAGCTGCAGCCACGAAAATATACATTTATTTTTATATTTTTGCAACCTTTCACGCTTTAACTTTGTATTATATATGAGAGGAGGGAATTTGCCGATGTCAAAAACGGAGTGTACAGACGTTTTTAAACGGGAAATGACAGAAAAGTATTTTGATATGGTCTATAGGCTTGCTCTTGCCCGTACAAAAGACAAATCAACTGCCGACGATGTTTGTCAGGAGGTTTTTCTTCGTTACATAAAGTCCGACAAAGACTTTGAATCCGAACAGCACATAAAGGCTTGGCTCATAACAGTTACCATTAACTGCAGTAAGAGTGTGTTCACAAATTCCTGGTTTCAAAAAACCGTTCCCCTCTCAGAAGAAATTGTGTTCACAACTCCGGAAAAAAGCGATTTGTTCGATCAGGTGAGAAAGCTGCCCAAAAAATACGCAACTGTTATTCATCTTCATTATCGTGAAGATATGTCAATTGCCGAAATTGCATCTCTTCTTGGTATGAAAGAATCCACGGTAAAATCCCATCTTTTCAGAGGCAGACAGCAACTAAAAGAATTGCTCGGAGGGAGGTATGATTATGAATTTTAAAGATGCATACAATTCAATGACAGACGAAATTCACGGCAACAGAGTGCTGCTTCATTCAATATTAAACGGCGAAGCCGAAAAGAAAAAGCGTTTTAATTTTTCCTTTAAACCGGTTTTTGGCACAGCAGTTGCAGCTATGCTTGTGCTCACAGCTTCAACTCTCTATTTCAGAACCGGCATAAATGACTATTCAATAACGTCAGAAAAGGGAATAGCCGTTAGCGATAAAGCCAACAATAATAATACTTCCGCTGCTTTGCAAAAAGATTTTTCAAATTCCGGCAATAGCGAAGCTCTAAACGAACAACAAACTCAAAAAGACGCACCCCGCACCGGAAAATCAACTGAAAAATCCGCACCGAACACCAAAAAAACCACTTCCGAAAAGCTTGACGAGAACACATCTGTTAAAAAAGAGAATGTTACTCTTGGTGAGGTTGTTATTCCGGAAATTTCTGCCAATTCTCATCAAAGTTTGGAATCCGATAATAGTCAGACTTTGAGTGAAAGCCTTGGCAAAACAGCTTTGCCATCATCAGATATGTTGGCAGATAGCGAATCTGCATCGGTATCCGATGTGCCAGAATTCACAAATGCAGACGAAACCGACAGTCAGACGGTTAAGGCAATTGTTGAACCAACTGCACCTGTTGAACAGCCCAAAAGTTCGGGCGGCAGTTCAGCTTCGGTTGGCGGAGGCGGTTCAGCTTCGGTTGGCGGAGGAGGCGGTGCTTCCATGGCTGCTTGGTCAAACAATAGAGAGCGAACAGAATATGTGTCAACCTCAGACTATTGGTCATATATAGGCAAAGACATATCTCAAAACGCATATTTGCCCAATGGCTATTCACTTAATATTCCTGCCGGGGTAGAATTTACCTATGATGGCGATGAGCTTGTGTCGGATGTGCTCACAATGACCGCTTCGTCAGATAATGGCGACGATGTTGTTATTGCTGTTTCAAAAGAGAGCTCTCTTGGCTCAATCTATCCGGGAGCTGCTCACTCAAGCGGCGACGGCATTAACGTTGCAGTTGTAACCTCCACTCTTTCCGAAACAGAGGTAAACCTGATTATTTCATCCATAGCAGAATAATCAGGTGTATATTTTAAATGATTGGCGGGATAATAATCTTGTCAATCATTAATGGATTACCGTTAATGATTTTAATCATAATGCAGAGGCTTTTTTGTTGCCTCTGCATTTTTGTTACTTTTGAATGTTGATATATTTGTGTTGTTGTGTTACAATATACAAAGTAGCCTGTTTTGGCTAAAAGAATAAATCTGGCTGATATGAAAACATCAGCTAAACATAGAAAGGAATTAATGTTATGAGCGAAGAATGTACACATAATTGCGAAACCTGCTCTGCTAACTGCAGTTCTAAGGATAAACCGCAAAGCCTTATTGAAGCCCCCCACGAAATGAGCAGAATAGGCAAAACCATTGGCATTGTCAGCGGTAAAGGCGGCGTGGGCAAATCGATGGTAACCTCTATGCTTTCAGTAAATATGAGAAGAAGAGGCTACAAAACTTCAATTCTCGATGCCGATATCACCGGCCCCTCAATTCCCAAAGCTTTTGGCCTTAAAGAAAAAGCCAAAGCAAACGAATTTGGCCTTTTGCCTGTTACCACCAAAACCGGCATCGACGTTATGAGCATCAATCTTCTTCTTGAAAACGACACCGACCCCGTTGTGTGGCGTGGTCCCGTTATTGGCGGCACTGTCAAACAGTTCTGGACCGACGTTATCTGGGATAGTGACTATATGTTTATTGATATGCCTCCCGGAACAGGCGACGTTCCTCTCACAGTGTTCCAGTCAATCCCCGTTGACGGCATCGTTATTGTCACATCTCCTCAGGAGCTTGTGTCGATGATTGTTGCCAAAGCAGTTAAAATGGCTAAGCTTATGAACGTGCCGATTCTTGGCATTGTTGAAAATATGTCATATTTTGAGTGCCCCGATTGCGGCAAAAAACACAGTGTTTTTGGCGAAAGCCACATCGACGCAATAGCTGAAGAACACGGCATTTCTTCTATAAGCCGTTTGCCTATCAACCCCAAATTGGCAGCAGGTGCCGACTCGGGTCTTATTGAGCTTTTCGATGGTGACTGGCTCGATTCTCTTTCCGACGTGATCGAAAATCTGTAGGAGAGGGCAATATGCAAAAGACAAATGCTATGCGTATGCTCGATAAGGCAAAAATAGCCTACAGTGCACTTGAGTATGTTGTTGACGAAAACGACCTTTCCGGAACTACCATTGCCAAGCAAGTCGGCCTCGGCTTTGACGAGGTGTTCAAAACTTTAGTTGCCAAAGGGGACAAAAGCGGCCCTGTGGTAATGTGCATACCTGTTGATAAAGAAATTGACCTGAAAAAAGCGGCAAAGGTCAGTGGCAACAAAAAAATTGAGATGGTTCACGTTAAAGACCTTCTTGGTTTAACCGGCTATATTCGGGGCGGCTGTTCGCCAATTGGAATGAAAAAACAGTTTCCAACCTATATATGCCGGTCTTGCACCGACAAAGAAAAAATAACCGTCAGTGCAGGTGTTAAAGGCTGTCAGCTTCTGGTTAAGGTTCAAGACCTTCTTGCCTACACACGAGCCACAGTGTGCGATATTGTTAAAAATGATTGATATTTTATAATTTTTAAAAACCCCGTTCAATTCATCCTGAACGGGGTTTTGTCACGTATTCATAATCTATATCATTATCTTTCTTACTGCTCATTGCATCTTTAATATACACGTCAAGAGCGTTGTTTCTTATTTTTGTCAGATTATCAATTTCTTTCGACAGGTCATTAATCAATTTTAAATAAGATTCTTTATAATCGGTCATAACGTGTTTTCCCCCAAAATAAAAAAATGCGTCCCCGAAGGAACGCACGAAAAAGTGTATTCCCTCGTTGTTGTCACACAATTACTCACCCACACGGAACGAGAAAGAGAGAAAACACCTTTTACCAAGGTATTTTCCCGCGTGGGATGGTAAATATGCAATTGTGTGACTCGTAAATTATACCATATTATATTTTATTTTGCAAGACTAAAAACAAATAAGCATAAAAAAACATCCACCTTAAGTTGGATGATGATACAGAAAATAACACGCCATTCATATGCATTTCTTCGCTCATCTGTGCTTCTCTTGCCTACGGCATTTTAAAAATCTGCATTTTTTGCCGAGCAAAAATTAACTCCGGCTGTCAGCCGTCGAACAGAATTTTTTAAATCAATGCAAAGAAAGTGGAAACTGATCTTGCATTGATTTTCGGCAAAAAATTTGATTTTTAAAACCGATAA
>SVJL01000056.1 GCA_015068985.1 Oscillospiraceae bacterium | reverse complement strand
TGTGCAAACAAGTGTTAATACTAAAACAAATGATAAAAGTTTCTTTTTCATAATCACTTCTCCTTTCTTAATGAGCTGCAATATAGTCGGCAGCTCTTGATATGAGTGCTACTGTTTCTGCACGGGTGGTGGGGTTGTTGGGAAGGAAGTTGCCATCGGCATCACCATTGATGATTTTAGCATCGGCAAGTGCCTTGATTGCATCTGATGAATAGTCGGCAATTTCAATTTCGTCACCAAAGAAGCGGAATCCGTTGGGGAGCTTATGAGTAAGGCTCATGGCTCTGTAAATCATAACGGCTGCATCCTGACGGGTAACATATTCGTTGGGTTTAAAGCTGCCGTCTTCAAAACCGTTAACAATGCCTGCAGTTGCTGCTGCTCCAACATATGAAGCAAACCAGTCAGACTCTGCCACATCGGCAAAGCCCTTATTACCGGAGGCACTAACGCCGAATGCACCAACAATGATTTTTGCAAGCTCGGCTCTTGTTACGGGCACTGACGGACGGAATGTGCCGTCTTCGTAGCCGTTAACAACGCCCTTGTCGGCTAATGCTTTGGCATAATTCTCTGCCCAGTGTTTGTTCATATCGGAGAACGAGGCTGTTGCTGTGCCTGCTGCAGCTATAGATGTGTCGGGAGTTTCCGACATAACAGTGGAGGATATTCCGCCACCGCCACCACCGCCGCCGGAGGGACGTGATGACTCTTTCTTTTCTTCTGCATCAAGAGCGGCCTCTGCCGATTTTGCAAAAACTGTTGCAATGTCTTCAAAATCTTTGATTGAAGACAAGCTCTTATACATATTCATAAAAGCTTTGTCTTTTGTAGAAAGCTGATTGTAGTAGTAGGTTGAGGGGTCGATAATTTCAAAGTTATCGTTAACTGTAACCTCGTCGTCGTTGAGCTCTGTGCCAAGCACAACCGATTTTAATACCTGCCAGTTTGAAGCGTTTTGCACATCTGCCAGAATTCTGGGTTTTTTGAGTTCAACAATCTGAGCGTCTGTGTAATAACCAAATTCGGTCACAAGAGGCTCCGACAAAGCAGTGCTGTTGAAATACACTGTGTATTCACCATAGGTAAAATCTACGGGAAGATAAATCGGGAATGTGATTTTGCCATCGTCACCTGTGCTCATATAGTCTGCCAAAAGAAGCGGAGTTGAATCGCTCAGGTCTGCAATTTCGTATTCTGAACTAAACACATAAATAATACCGGATTCTTGCTTGCCTGATGCTGTGTCTATTGTAACATACACAGCATTCTTTTGGGCATCATAAGCATTTTCGGGAAAATCGAGCACTGCTCCCTTTGCATCGGCAACAACCTCAATTGCAGGGTTGGCTGCCTGTGCGGAAAAAGCAAATGAGCTGAGCAAAAGGCTGAAGATGAGTGTTAAAATTAGTAATGACTTTTTTTGCATATGTTTGCACCTCATTTAATGTAAAATCTTCTTACATTAGTTTGTAGGGACCGACGTCCTCGGCGGTCCGTTAATGAATTTCCTTTCGGACCGACGAGGACGTCGGTCCCTACATAATTAACCTTAAAGGCTGTTGCAAAGAGAGCATCTGCATTTTGCTCTCTTTGCAAAATGTTTGTTAATTAATCAAAATTTGTTTTTTGCATTGTAGGGGCAATTCGTGAATTGCCCGTTTTTCACGTGGGTTATGCAGCGGGAGTTCCAATTACTGTTGCTGCCTGAATCGGAGTGATTGATGCTGCATCATCGAGTACAAACACCTTAACGCAAGTGTCTGTTGCTGCAACATTAGCTGTTAGTGAAATGTTTCCGCTGAGTACATATGTTGCACCAATCTTAATGCCCGTGAGTTCATTGTTAGCATTATATGTCGCAATTGCAAAAGTAACTTTCTTTGTTGGGTCTGTGTTGGCAAGAGTTGCAGATGCTGTGATTGTTCCTGCCTGACCGATTGTGAAATCGGTTACTGCAAAATCAGTTAATGAGTAAGCAGGGGTTGCGATTGTGAATTCGGGTTCTTCAACAGAAGGAATAATTTCTACTTTCAAATTATCAAAGTAAAAAATTGAATCAGAGCTTCTGGTGGTTGTTTTATCCATACCTACATTATTTATAAAATAACCAAAACGTTTCATATAATCGTTGTTTGAAGATGCCCCTGTATCTCTCCAATCACAGAAATCAACATTTTCAACTGTTGTGATTAATACGCCGTCAACATAGTAGTAAACATCTCCGACAGCAGATGTTATCAAAGTTGCATCAGTAACATTCTCGGGCAAAACTTTCTTATAGTCAAAAATAATATCAAAATGATACCATTTACCTAATTCATAAGAAATTGCGTAATCATCATCAAGAGAAGATGGGTCAAAATTGCTAAAGCTCAATTTACCATCCTTACGCATATTTATGATGACATTTCCTCGTGGATTGTTACCTTCTACCTCACTAACTTTTTGATGTCTTGCAAAAAGAACCTGTTTATCAAACAAATTATCTTCATTGCGAGCGTCAAATGAAAAGTGTATTTTTTCATTCTGCCCCATATTGCTAAAGTTAAAAACGTATAAATATGATGGGGCTGTGTTATCATTATAATTGGAAGCTACACGCATAAATCCATAATTACCGCTTTCACTGTCAACGGGCTCAAATCCATCCGATTCAGATGATATTATACCATGATCAATTCCGGTGGATTCGGTAGCATAAACCAAATTCATCGAAACACCCTTTTTTGTTGCTGTATGACCGGCAGCAACTGATGCAGTGGGTTTTGTTGTATAATCATCAGTATATAACACAGTAGACTGTACATCATCAACAACTTCGCCATTCATCGAACCAATGTATGTATATTCGGGTTCGGGTTCTATTAAAACTGCATCGGAAACAGTTATTGTTATATCATCTATAGATACACTTGAATCGTATGTATCATCACTTGATGCTGTTGGTATAGAAAATCCAAAATAATACAAATAATTATCGGTTGTCTGCCAAGCAGCAAAGTTCAGAGCTTCGTATTCAGCAACACAAGTGTTGTCTATACAGAATGTTGCTAACTGATTTAAAAAATCAAGTGTAATATCAAACTTGTACCATTGACCTACTTTATACTCTGTTTCGGTAGTATTATCTAAAAGAGAAAAGGTTCCATTTGGATTCATCTCTACCAAATCTTTTCTATCGCTTTCGTTACAATTTGTGTGTTTTGCAAAAAAGACCGCCTTATTATAAATTGCATCGTCTGCTCTCAAATAAAAAGATATGTCCACCTTCTCCGTTTGAGCAATATCGGAAGTACTTAATTTAAAGCCAAAATGAGGATTATAACCACCATCACCAGCTACATCTTTTAGTTTGAAATACTGATTATTCTCACTAACCGGATTTTCACTGAGCACTTCTGAACGTGCTGCTTTGTCAGAGCTAGAAGAGAAGGTACCTGCTCTTCTCATATATACATAGTAACTTTCATCTCCGAATCTATCCACATAATATCTGGAAGGAGCACTCGCATTAGTAAAAGTTTCCGAAAAAGATTTTGAACTTACTGGAGTTGTAGCGTTATTTGTAAAATATCCACCAGTAAGTGTTTCCTCAGTAGTCGTAGTCTCCTCCGCAAATACGCCCACAGTAGAAAATATCATCATAACTGACAACAACAACGCTAAGAGTTTCTTCATTTTAAATCATCCTTTCTAAAATAATTTATATTTCAATCATACGGGCGGGCACGCCGCCCGTATGAAAACAAATCAGGATGCCTGAGTTCCAATTACTGTTGCTGCCTGAATCGGAGTGATTGATGCTGCATCATCGAGAACAAACACCTTAACACAAGTGTCTGTTGCTGCAACATCAGATGTGAGTGAAATGTTTCCGCTAAGTACGTATGTTGCACCAATTTTAATGCCTGTAAGTTCATTGTTGGCATTATATGTTGCAATTGCAAATGTAACTTTCTTTGTTGGGTCTGTGTTTGTGAGAGTTGCGGATGCTGTGATTGTTCCTGCCTGACCAATAGTGAAATCGGTTACTGCAAAATCAGTTAATGAGTAAGCAGGTGTTGCGATTGTAACATTGGGTTCGTTTTCGGCAGAGATAATCTGAACATAAAGATTATCAACTCCCAACTTCATCTCTTCCGCAAATGGCTGAGTTCCTGAATCACCATTAATAGTTTTGAGTTCGCTATATTCTTCTTTATTGTCTATACCAAAACCAAATCGTGAAAAATAATTACCCTCAGAATTGTTTCTAATGTCATAAAAATCTACGTTAGTTACAGTGTAAACCAAAACACCGTCAACATAATATCTGACTTCGCCACTTGCAGCTGTCACAACTTCATTTTCAACAGTAACAGAAGTGTAATCGAAGACAATGTCAAAATGGTACCACTGACTAATGTTGTATGATATTGAATAATCATCATCTATTGAAGTGTCAAAATTACCAAAGTGCATCAAACCATCTTTGCCCATATAAACAAGGTTGCGTGTTCGACTATCGCGAGCTTGTAAAGGCTGATTACTTCTGGATAGAAATACCTGTTTTGATGAAACACTATCCATATTTTTCATATCAAATGCCAAATGAATTTCTTCGCTCTGTGCTAAATTATCAAATGCAAATCTATACTGATATGCAGGCCCATAGTTGTCTATTCTTGTAGATGGTTGATAAAATACCATATAGTTATTACTCGATTCGCTAACAGAATTTTCGCTAACTAAATCAAAAGGTGCTCTATTTGTACCACCACTTCCGGTAGCATATCTTATATCTATAGTTACACCTTTTCTAGTACCTGTTGTTGAGGAAACTGATGCTTCTTCCTCAAAATCGTCAGTAAAATAGTTGGTGTAAGATGTTGTTTCATCAATTAATTCACCATTCATTGTACCGGATGTTTCGGGGATTGTAATCTCCGGTTCTGGTTCAGGATCTGGTTCGGGATCTGGTTCAACAACTGGTGCTTTTGAAATCTCAATTATAATATCATCAATACACAAGGATGACAAGTTAGTATCATCAGCACTATTAGGTATTACAAACCCAAAATAATGCCACTTATTATAGTCAGAATCAGCACTATATAGTGAATTCAAGTTTTGGGATGTGTACGTTGCACATTCTAGGCCATCTACCGAAAATCTGATTGTATCTTTCTCATAATTAAACACAATATCAAAATGATACCACTCTCCAGCAGAATAAACAACTCCACTATCATTACCCATAAACTTAATTGTAGTTTCTCCGCTATTTCCTGCGGACAGTGTTACCAAATCAACACGGTCAGATGCAGCTGTATTTTGGTGCTCAACCAGTGATGCTGTTTTATCATAGTTCAAGTCATCCGTTTTCATATCGAATGAAAATTCAACCTGTTCATCGACACCAGGATTGGAACCATTTAAAATGAATAAAACTCTGTTTTGAGTATATCCCTCTATATCTTCCATTTTCAAATATTTATTACCAGCGTCTTTTCCCTTGACTGATGTTTCAAGAACCTCTATACTATTTTTCACAAGACGTTTTGATGAGCCGACTGAGGCACCAGACGCATCATTTCGCCTAGTATATATTGAGAACCCCTGTTCGGTTTTAGAAGCATTATATGTAGTAACCGTAGTGACATCAAAATCCTCTTCGAATTTACTGTACTGAACACCTGTACTATTCACAAACACCCCAACAGTAGAAGGAGTTGTTGTATCTTCTGTAGTCGTACTCTCCTCCGCAAACACGCCCATAGCAGAGAATACCATTAAACCTGCTAAAATTATAGCCAATAATTTTTTCATAAAAAATCATCCTTTCAAAAGAATTATTTAATATATAAAAATCTATATAAATGAATGGTGTGTCCGTTTGATAAACATTGACATATCAAAGATTGGACATATCTTTTTGTTGTGTTAATAACACACCATCAATAAACGTTGTAAGGTTATTGCTTGGGTGATTCTTCAAATTTTATAGTGGTGAGTAATGCAACATGGTCTTTTTCATCTACATTTATATATTCTGTACTACATTTTTCAGATATATTCTTTGATACTAAAGCATAATCAAGACGATATTTTCCTTTCCACGTTGACTGAGCATTTCCACTATTATCAACTGCAGTATCAATCAACCTACTCTTTAAACATCTAAAGAGTTCACCACACCTTGCTTTAGGATCGTTTAAATCTGTATTCATATCACCACCTATGAAAACATTCTCCCCTTTATGTTCATCCACAAAATAACAAGCCTTAGAAATCATTTCAGCTTTTTTGGCAATTTTCTTTTGAAGTCCATACCAAGATGCACATTGCTGAACATATGCCAGAAAAACATTCAGGCGGATATCACTATTTTCAAACGCTATAGTCCCATCATAATATCTCTCTTTTTGAGATACAATGTCTCTCTTTGCGTTGGATATAAATCTAATTTTATTATTTTTCCGAATTGCAAGCATGCTCACTAATGTTCTTCCGCTTAAATCGCCAATGCCATCCAAAGGAATCACATTGTACTCGTTTTTTATCGTAACTTCTTTTGGATTTTCTTCGTTCTCTTGGAATTTATTATTACTCTCATTAATAATTTTTTTATATGTTTTATATGTCACTTCAGATAAAAACAAAACATCGGGCAGCCCAACTTCTCCATCTCGTTTGTCTATAATATTCAAACATTCCTCAGTTTTTTTAGGGTTTCTATTAACATTCATTTGCAAAATTTTGATTTGATTTTCTTTTGACATTTTAAATTCACCTCATTTCATAGAATGTGATAAATTTGATTTTTGCGTATTATGCGGACCGTCGAGGACGCCGAACCCCACAAACATCAAGATTAGCGAATAGGTCGCAGAAATTGAGTTTAGCTAAATTTTGAGCTAACGCTCAAAGCTAAATTATTTCGCTTTGCTCAATAGCTAAATAGCACTAAAGTGCAGCTAAATAAAATTTGCCTTTTAGCTGTGCGAAGCACAATTTAGCTGCCAAAGGCAATTTAGCTGACATTTTGTCAATTTAGCTTGCCGCAAGGCAAATTTAGCTGGCCTTCCGCCGGAAGGCCTTCCGCCGGAAGGCCTACGGTCTCGGAAGAGCTTTCCATTTTTCGGCAAGCACCGGAACCATATCGGGGAATCCGGCAAGCACCTGACCACATTCACAAATCATTGTTGAATCGTAATTAAATTCAGAGAGGTCGGCAAAAAGCTGTTTCCAGTCGATAACGCCATCACCGGGAAGCCAGTGTTTTTCTTCTTTGCCGTCGTTATCGGTGGTGTGCATTGTGAGAATATATTTGCCAACATTTTTGATAAAATCGGAATGTGATTCAAGGAAAAGATGGTTAACATCGAAGCAAACACCAATGTTATCGGCATCAACGGCCTCGATAACATCCAAAAGCTCGGCAGATGTGCGTGTGATGCAGCAAGGAATGAGATTCTCCAGTGCCACGCTTATGCCATATTTTTTGCAGAAAGGTGCAAAATCGGCAAGAGACTTTTTGAGTGCATCACGGCGAGCCTGCTTTTGGTCATCTTCAACAGAACCGGCATTTGAATGAAGCACAACATATTTTAACTTGAGAGGTGCCATAAGCTCTATGCTCTGTTTTTGAAGCTCAACGGCTTTGAGACGAGCCTCTTCATCGGTAACAGACATATCGTAGTTTGGTTTGAATGGCAGGTGAGCCGTCCAGATGTTCATGCCGTGTTTTTCTTTTTCGCTGATTGCAAGAGCAACCTTATCTTTCATTTTTTGAGTTTCTTCGGGGTCGAAGTCGGTTGCATCGGCACGAAATTCAAGGTATTTGATTCCGTTTTTAACGAACACATCCATGGTGTCTTTGAGTTTAAGACCCACGGAGATACCGACTCGTTCTTTAAAATTGTAGTTCATTGGAAACAGTCCTTTCAGATATGATGATTAGTTTTTCACATTCGCTTTGTTATTTCGGGCGATTCGTGAATCGCCCCTACAGGTTGTCTGTAAGTTGCTATTCATTGTAAAAACAATCAAGCTCCCATTTTAACACATTGGTGTCAATGTAGTTCCATATTTTTTCATAGTCATTTTTGTTGCGGATAATGTGGTCGTGCGACCGTGATTGCCAAACATTTCTACCATATTCTTTGTTACAAAAACGTTTAAATGTTGAGACGAACTTTGCAATTATTGAGTTCGTAGGGACCGGCGTCCCCGACGGTCCGTTTGTAATTTTTGAATCATTAGTCGTAATTGAAATTATCATATGAATATGATTTGGCATAATCACATACTTATCAATCCTGATATTATCATAAAAATCACCCATATTAACAATGTGATTATTGGCAATTATGCCATATGACGTTAATATGTTTTTCGGACCGTCGAGGACGCCGGTCCCTACAATGATTTCAGATAATATCTGTTTTCTGTCCTTGGTACATATCGTCACAAAATATGCTCCGGGGGTTGAATAATCATGCCCTTTCAACCTTGTTGGTTTTCGTTTGGCTAATTCCACTGACGCACCTTCTTGTGTGAACGATAATTTATAAATTTTATTCCACCGTAATTTTCATATTAACTGTGTCTGATGCACCGGTGAGCTTAAAGCGAAGTTTTTTTCTTGTGCCGTAGCTTTCGCTGTTCAGCTCATCACTTGCTCGGCTGTCTGCCACATTATGTTTGGCATCTATCACTTCAAGAATGCTTTGAGCATCGCTGTTTGAGGTAAGCTCAAACGTGAAAGTAACAGACTTACCGTTCTTTGTGAGAATGGCTTTGTTGCCATCAATCACTGCGGTTACACCATCGGAAAGGTGGAAATACCAATGTATTTCACTATTTGTTTTATCCTCTTTGAGGGTGATACTATCGTTTATAATCACTGCATCGCCGTCGAGAGAAATCTGACGGGTTGCATTTGATGCGTCTCTTGCATATGCATCAGAAAGATTCATTGTTGCTGTTTGATTTTTTTCGTCACATACTGCTTTTGAATATGCATCTTTATACTGTCCGTAATAAACTGTTGTGCCGTCTGTATCAAACGAATCCATCGGATTGATAACAAATGTGTTGTGACCCTCGGGGCGAGTGCGATAATAGAGGAAACGATAACCGTTATCCGCCAGATTGCTGCTAAAATATCCTGTCCAACGGTAGTCGCCTGCTCCAATGTCGCGAACAAAGCTTTCGCCTTTCATATCAATAACAACACTGCCCGAGTCCATGTGGCTATGGTTAGTGGAGGCTGAGCCGCCGTTGATGTTGACAAATGTGTCGTCATCATCATAACCCGACATAAATGAAACTGTTTCGGTGCCCTCGGTGTAGAACGTAAGGGGCGGAACATAGCTGTCTACCACGTAGTCGGCATCGTAATATATCATATCAAACACATTTCTGGTCTGACCGAATTTTTCTGTTATATAATCTGCCGCACCGCCATATTCGGGGCGGTCATACACCTTTGCCCAATAGTAGAGCTGAGGCGAATGAACTCTGGTACCGTTAACATCGGCAAGCTGAACAACGCCGGTTTTGCCCTCTAATGAAAGTGCATAGAGGTGAGTGTTTTCCATACCGGGGGCATCTTTGATGCCGCAATCGTGACCCAACACATTGGTGAGGGTGGCATCAACTGCGGTGAGATATCTTAAGGTGTATTGCCAATAGGTGGGGCCTTCTTCCCATGCACCTGCAGGAGCAAAGCCGGGAAGCAGATATTCAATACCGCCGATTGCCGCCTCGGCAAGCTTAGAGCAACGGTAGGCGTCATATTCCATAAATGCTATTGATGCCAGAATTGCACCGCCATTGCAGATAGCGTTCCAGTTGTTTTTGTTATCCCACCAACCGGTCTGACTTTCATATAGCTTGCCGTCGGAGCGAATCAGATTGGTGTTTTCGCCGTAGTATACTCTGTAAGAAAGGTCTATGCCCTTTGAGAGTGCATCGGCTGAAAGGATTTCTTTTTGCTCATGCGTCCATGCATCATACATCCAGTCGTAGGCAAGAGCAAGAATAAAGGAAACCTCGCCAACGTCGAGATAGCTTGCACTGTTCCAATCAGGGCGTTCAAATATTAACTCAAGCTGTTTCCATGCGTGGTCGGAATATTTTGTGTTACCGGTGGAAAGATAGGCATAGCCAAGGTTCATCATCATTTCAATTGTTTCGCCTATGTCATACATCGAACCCGACGAGCTAACACTTAACCAGCGATTCCACGGATTACCATTTTTATCTTTAAGATTACCATACAAATAATTGTCGGCTATGTAGCCATCTGCCTTTGCCATAACAGCTTCACGCATTGCCACAACCGTCGGGTCGTCTGACTCTGCGATTTCGTCAATCTTATCCATATTAACAAGCAGACGGGGGTGATCTGCAGCAAGAGTTTTGGCTGCAATCTCTTCAGAAGAAATATGATTTACTAAACAAGAGGATGTGTCAGTATTCGGACTATGGTCTGTGTGTGACACGTTATTTTTTTCATTAGTGAGGTCAAATAGGAAATCCTCGCCCTCATAGCATCTTACATTGTCGATATAGATTTTGCCATCATCAAAATTGGATGCGTGACGGGTCTGAAATGCACGGTTTCTGTTATAGTGTGTATCTTCAGTTATTCCAACAGGTATATCTCCAACAAGAAGCTCACGGTCAATATAGATGCCATAGAGCATTTTTTCAAAATCTATTTTAATTGCAAGATGAAATTTGTTGCCTTTAGTGAAATATTTCGTGTCGCTTCCTGCAATTTTAAAATAAAAATTCGGGGTGTAGCGACCATCGGGATACATTCGCACAAAGGAAAAAATACTGCTTTCTCCGTACGAGGTCGAAATCAAACGGTAATTGATAGGATCAACAACCTCAACGTCCATTTCGTAGATTATTTTCTTGCCGTGATTGCGAACATAGGTTGTGAAGCCGGCACTGTGCTGAATCGGATTCCCCTTTTCATCTACTTCGGTTTCATCATAGTGAGGATCAAGGCACATTCTGCCATCTTCAATATACCTTGAAACCGATGGTTCAGAATAATATATATCGTGATTCTCTTCGTCAAATGTTTTGTTCACATATATGCGGTGGTCTGAAAGCTTTGGAGTAAGCTCCGAATTAACGCAAAGGGGGTTTCCGTTTTCGTCGATGCGAAAAACCTTTATCGCCTCTCGGGAATCAACATCGGAAAGCACAACGTTAAGCTTGGAAAGTGCTTCATCGGAGGTTGCCAGAGTTATGCCTTTCAGCTCCTCATCAAGATAGCGGGCAATCATAAAGCTACCTGTGCCGGAGGTTTGGGCAGTGAAAATGCCGTTATTAAAATATTTGTCAGATTCAGCACCGTTGGAATAGGTGGTGATAGACACGCTTTCGTCTGTTGCATATGCAAAAACAGAAAAGCTCAAAACAAAGCATAAAACCAAAGATGTTATTTTGGTTAATTTGGTTTGCATTAATATGACCTCCACATAGTGATTAGAGCCGTCTGTTTCAACATCTCGCCTGCGTGCCGACAGATGGCACTTGCCTCGATGGAAACATTGGCATACGACCTCTCTTTCTGTTCGCCTTCATCCTATGGATTCGGCTCTCAGGCGAGGTCAGCAATTAGAGAATAGCGAATAGGAACGCTACAGTTTAAGGATAGCCGAAGGATGATAATTCGAACTATCATAAATTATTGTTTATATGTGAGATGAAATTTAGTTTTGGCGTTGCCTCCCTTGTGTAAAGGGAGGGGGACCAAGCTTTGCTTGGTGGAGGGATTGTGAATGAAATTTTCAAAAACAACCCCTCAGTCAGCTTCGCTGACAGGGCAGATTGTCAAGCAAGTGCAACACCATAAAAAACTTCAAAAGGAGATTTCCAACCTAAGCATTTACGAGGTCTTAGATTGATAGACAAAACCA
>SVJL01000055.1 GCA_015068985.1 Oscillospiraceae bacterium | reverse complement strand
GGAAGGGTTCCGCTTTCTCTTAAAAAATATAAAAACCGGCTTGAAATTATTAAAAAATACCAACAACAGGGAGACATATTATGGTAAAATTTTCATTTAATAACGCTAAAGAATTGCTTGGAGGCATACTTGAAGTTGCCGATATTCTAAAATTTGAAATTGATGATGCAGCTCCCGACTTTTACATTACTGCTAAAAAAGCGACAGATAAGAAAATTCTTAATGTAGCTTTGAAGGAGAATTGTGCCACAATTGAATATGGTGAAAAAGCTTCGTTTTTCCGTGGTTTGATGCTGCTTTGCAAAAACATGGGAAATGATTTTCAAATCAATGAAAAAAGAAGTTTTAAAACCAATGGTGCAATGTTTGATATGTCGCGAAATTCCGTATTCAAAGTTGCAACCGTAAAGGAAATAATGAAATATATGTCGCTTATGGGCCTTAATATGTTTATGCTTTATACCGAAGATACATATGAAGTGGAAGGTTACAAGTATTTTGGTCATATGCGCGGAAGATACACCAAAAAGCAGATAAGCGAAATAGAAGAATTCGGGGAAATGCTTGGGATAGAGCTTGTACCATGCATTCAGCTTCTTGCCCATCTTACTACAGCACTGAGATGGGATGCTTTTGCACATATGCGTGACACTCACGACATTTTGCTTGCAGATGATGAAAGAACATATGAATTTATTGATCAGATGTTTTTAAGCCTTTCCAAAATGTACAAAAGTCGCCGAGTGCACATTGGCATGGATGAAGCTGCGTTTTTGGGTCAGGGCAGATACCTTGACAAAAATAAATATTGCAACAAGTCGGAAATTTTTTGCCGTCACTTAAATCGTTGCCGCGAAAAAGCTTTAAAATATGGTTTTAAGCCTATGATGTGGAGTGATATGTTTTTTGAAATGGCAGGAGAATTTGGTTACAGCTCCGAAACTCAATTTTCAGATACTGTGAAAAAATCAGTGCCAAAGGATGTTGAGCAGGTTTACTGGTCATACGATTGCACCGATGAGGGCACATATGCTTCTATGCTGGAAAAGCATCGTGAAATTACAGATAACGTTATTTTTGCGGGTGGAATATGGACGTGGAGCGGTCCTTGTCCGAAATACGCTAAAACAATAGCTGCCTCGAAAGCAGCACTTTCTGCGTGCATAAAGAAAAATGTATCGGAGGTTTTTGCTACCATTTGGCATAATGGTGCAGAATGTCCTCTTGTTTTCTCCTTACCCGGTCTTATGCTTTTTGCCGAAATGGATTATACCGGTAAATTTGACATGAAAACCGTTAAAGAAAATTTTGAGTTTATTACCGGAGTTAGTGCTGATGATATCATAAATTTAGAGGCTGCAGATTATCCGGCAGACAACAGTGACAGAGCCATAGTTAGAAATCCGACACGTTATTTTCTTTATAACGATCCATTGGCAGGACTCCTTGATAAACACGCAGAGGGGCTTAACTTGTCGGATTTTTATGGTAAAATTAGTAATATGTATATGGAAAAAGGTCCGAAAAGCGGATTTTTCTTTGAAGCTTTTGAATATTATAGAGCACTCTTAAATGTTTTATCTGTTAAAGCGGACTTTGGATTGAAACTCAAAAAAGCATATGACGAAAAAAATATTTCAGACCTTAAAATACTTTATGATTTAACTTATGAAATTGAAAAGAGAGTTGAAAAGCTTAACGCAGTTCACCGTAAATCGTGGTTATATTATAACAAGTCTTGTGGCTTTGAAGTTCATGATATGATTTATGGAGCAATAAAATCAAGATTTCAAACAACAAGATTTCAGCTCGACAGATTTTTCGATGATGTAACCTATATAATAGATGAGCTTGAAGAAGAAAGACTTCCGTTTGTAAATATTCCCCAAGGAGATACGCCGGCTGTATTTATAGGGCAAAGATTTACAAGGTTGTATTCTGCAAATGTGGTTTCCACCGTATTTAACGATAATGTTCTTGGATGATAAAGGCGGAGGTTAATACCCCCGCCCTATTATTTGGGAAAATTTTCTAAATTATCGATTATTTCTGCATAAACAATATATGTCTTGCGTGTATTAAAATGTAACCACTTCTATTCCCATCAGATTACCAAATTCCACAATCTGATCATACAAATCTTCACCATAACCGAGACAACCGTATTCGTTGTTCCAGTTTTCAACCAAAGCACCAATATCGCCGTCAACCTTTACGAAAGCGTGAGGCCAGAACGGAATGCCGCACTCGTGTCTGCGTGCATCAAGCTCTTTTTCGTCTGGCTGGAACACTTCGCAGCGTGCAACAACAATTTTAAATTCTCCGTTGATTCTGCTTATGCGGGCGAGTACACCTTTGCCGCTTTTGCAAACAAGATTAATCGAAAGGCCGCCGGCTTCACCCTCAGTGGGTATGCCGTGTCCTGCAAGGCTCACCCCTGCTTCATTTGCAAGACAAGGTGGGACCGCACCGTCACCGATGATTTTAATTTCATTATTTTTCTTATCTACATGCTGCAGATCACCATAATATATGGGGTCTTTGCTCAGTCCCATAATCATGATGGACGTGAGGCAAGTGTTAAAGTCGGACAATGTTGCAGTGGGTACTCCGTCATTTAGCATCATACTCTGTGCAAAGCAAGTGGCAGCATAGTAGTCGCCCATACCGGGGAAAGATTGAATTGTGTAATAGTCAAATCCGTCACGCTCTTTGAGAGCCTTGAGAGCAAGATACAGACGGATAGAACGGAAATTGCCGTCAACGCGTTCCACCGGAGTGTTGAAGTTTTTATCTATCCATTCACAAACCTCATCAACCTTGGCTTGCCATTTTCATCAGGCTTATTTTCTTGAAAAATAATACACAGAAGCTTATTGTCATGAAAATAGTGGTATAAGTCAGAGTCTTCAAAAGTTTTTTCCCTTAAAGTTCCGTCATCACCTTCTGTAAATAATTCAGTAAGTTCATCAAAGTCAACTGACATTAATTTAGTATCTTCAGTTTTTGTTTCTTTTGAAGAAATTGTTATTGATTTTCCGATATAGCCAAGTTTTCTGAACATTTCTATTTTTGAAAGTTTATTTGAAGTCCCACCAAACATTCGAATTATTACCTGTTCAGCATATTGTTTTAATTCAGTTTTTTTAGAACGATTAACTGAAACACCAAAGTGTTCCAAGATATCAGCCATTGACCAACCAAGAAAAAATCTTGTTAGCTCTGCACATTTTTCCTCAACATCGCTATTGCTAAAATAATGATTAGGCAATTTCTCAAATTTACTGCCATTGAAAGTTTGCTGAATAATGACACTAACCAAACGTTTTCTAAGACGAAACCTCGGAGGATGAGGGTATTTAGGAGCCGTATCAAGATATGTAATTTGCTTGTTTATAATAGATGAGAGTTTTGGATACTCCTTTTTTGCATCTTCTTCGCTATAGTTTTCTTGTATATTAACAATAAAGTCATGTACAATTTGCCAATCTCTTTTTAATATCATAATATCATCTTCTGAAAAATTATGAAAACGATAGCCTTTTATGTGAAAGTTGGCATATTCGGATGCAGGAACTGCTTTTGACGATTCGTAAAGATAAAATACAAATAATAAATGTGCAACTTTGTGCCAAAAATTGGAATTATAAAAATTTTCTGCCGCAATTGTATTAATTGAAACGGCAGTAATGCTTGCGGGTTCCTTCGCTTCGAATATAAGTTTGTTTCCCTCTTTTTTCTGACGCATTCCTGTAGTCTTTAATTCTGTTAAAGTTCCGTCAACATCAAGGTCGGGACGTTGTGCTTGGTCTGGTGGATAGCCTAAAACGGATTGTTCAATAACATCTCCAGCAATTCCTGTAATTTTAGGTTTTCCTATAGTTTTATTAAAGACATGATTTTTATCTACTTCCCCAAGAGTTTTCCCAACTGCATCATTAAGTATAGTAATTAAATCTTCTTTATGGAAAAAATGACTACTATACTGAGTTAATACAATATCCTATTTGTGGAAAAGAAACTTATAAAATACCAAATACTGTAGCTCGGATTAATGATTATGCATTTGCATGTACGCACATTAAAGAATTATTTGTTCCAAGTTCAGTTACATATTTTAGTGAATCTGCATTATATGGCTGTGAAAATGTAAATGTTATTACAGAGAAAAACTCATATATGGAAATTTTAATGGAAGAACTGGAACAAAAAAGACAAAAAAGAGATTCTATAAGCAAAGAAATAAGTTCGTTGATGTCGGCTGGAAATCCCAAAAAATCTTTTAACGGAAGACATAGTGTATTATGAGTCTATTAGAAAAATAGTTGCTGAAGGTATGGGGACACTTATGTTGAATTTGTTTGTGTCCAGTCTTAAAATAAAGTATAATAGTTTGCCGATTTTAAATATTTACATATACTATCGGGGACGAGAAAATCCAGTATTCTCGCGGGTTCTAAGGAAAAGTGTTTAAGGGAAAAACAGTGAAAGTATAAGAAAAAAATGGTAGGTCCATATTATGCTTTAGCATAACAAGGTTCTCGGGTACCCAACAGAAATCTTTGATTTCGTGTTGGGTGATGGTTCTTATTATTCACTGTTCTCCAGTCTTGACACGAGCCATTACAACGTGTGGAAAGCGTAAAAAAATATAATTAAAATTAAGAAGGGTGAGAAAATGAAAAACAATATATTTATAATGGGTGACAGCTATTCAACTTATGAGGGATATATTCCAAAAGGATATGCTTTTTATTATGGTGACGAAAGAAAAGATCAACCCGTCATCAGAGGTGTGGAAAAAACGTGGTGGAGCATTTTTGCAAAAGAGAATAACCTCAACATAACACTTAACGATAGCTATTCGGGTTCAACAATTTGCAACACTGTAAGAGAAAATTATCCTGTTGAATCTTCCTTTGTCAGCAGAATAGACAAATACATAAGTGAAAAGTTTTTTGACGAAAACCGGATTGACACACTGTTTATATTTGGAGGAACAAACGATTCCTGGATAGATTCCCCAGTTGGCAACACCAAATATTTAGATTGGACCGATGATGACTTAAAATGTGTGCTGCCTGCATTCTGTTATCTGATAAGCAAAGCCAAAAAGGCTGTTGAGGACACCGTAGTTATAATAAATACTGATTTGAAAAAGGAAATTACCGATGGTTTCATCGAAGCCTGCGAAAAAAACAGCATCAGATATGTGCGTCTTAAAGAAATCGATAAAGAAAACGGTCATCCAACCGAGTTGGGAATGAAGCAAATTGCCGAACAAGTTGCAAAATACTCGAAAAATATGAACACTCACACCCACGAATACAAATTATTTAAAAAACTAAATCCCTCCATGCGTTACGATGGCAGCACAGACTTTTTTGCTTGGCAAAAAAATGCGAAACAAAAGCTTAATGAGCTTCTTGGCTTGCCACTTGAATCTTGTGACGCGAATCTTGAAATTGAATACAAAAAAGAGCTTGAAGAATGCATCGAATATCGCTTCACCGTTCAGACAGAGCCGGACTACTATGTTCCCTGCCGCTTACTTGTTCCCAAAAACGTGTCACTTCCGGCACCGCTCACAATTTGCCTTAGTGGTCACGGCGGCGGAATGCACATTGCTCTTGGCAGAGCCAAAACCGAATCCGACGAAAAAGCTCTCAGCGAATGGCACCACCGTGCAATGGGACCAAGAAGCATAAAAGAGGGTAGATGCGCTCTCATAATTGAAGCCAGAAGCTTTGGTGAATGTAGTCTTGATGGATATGGCACTTCCTGCACCGAAGCTGCCAAAATTGCCATCCTTTCCGGACGCACTGTAATAGGAGAGAGGGTGTGGGACGCTATGCGCATTCTTGATGCTGTTTCAGATTCGTTCTCAGAGGTCGATATGTCTGACATCGTGTGCACAGGCAACTCCGGCGGAGGCACTGCCACCTACTATCTGGCTTGTGTTGATGAGCGTATAACCGCTGCAGCTCCATCTTGTTCAATTTGTACCTATGAGGCATCCATAGCCGCCCGACGCCATTGTATGTGTAATCACATTCCATCCATTCGTAAATATTTTGAAATGGGCGATCTTGCAGGTCTTATTGCACCTCGAAAGCTTGTAATTGCCGCAGGTATGCTTGATGGCGGATTCCCCATTGCCGGAACACGTGAGGCCTTCGAGCAGGTGCAAAGCTGCTATCGTGCCTTGAGTGCAGAGAATAACTGCGCTCTTGTTGTTGCCGATGGTGACCATCTTAATTATGCCGATCATCTTTGGTCAAAGCTTCATGAAATGGGAGTATAATTATTATATTTAACATATAAACGGAAATAAACTGCTCATATTTTATCTAAAGTAATGAAGCTTGAAGCAAATTCAAATTTTTTCTTGATATTTTATAATTTATGTAGTATAATATAAAAGTCGTACAGCCGGGGCGGTAGCGGTGCCCTGTACTTGCAATCCGCTATAGCAAGGGTGATATCTTTTTTGAGGGCTATTCTTTTTAGGTAGTACCACTTAAGCGATGTTGATGATTGGGTCTTGCGCAATACGCGCTTGTGAACCTGGTCAGGTGAGGAATCAAGCAGCCATAAGCAGGTCAGCGTATGTGCCGCGAGAGTGCCCGGTCTGAGTCGTTTTAGGTGATAAACGCCTAAGGAGAATATTTCGATTTAAAGATGTACGACTTTTTGATATATATTTTATTTTAAAATAGATTACAAGGGGTGAACGCAAAATGGCTTATCAGGCTCTCTACAGAAAATGGCGTCCGATGAATTTTGATGACGTTATCGGTCAGGCTCACATAACCGACACAATAAAAAACGAAATTTTGTCGTCAAGGCTTGCCCACGCATACCTTTTCACTGGCACCCGAGGCACAGGTAAAACCTCAACTGCCAAAATTTTAAGCCGTGCGGTCAATTGTGCTTCTCCTCAAAACGGCAACCCCTGCAACGAATGTGAAATCTGCAAATCCATTCTGGCAGAAACCTGCCTTGATGTTCAGGAGATAGACGCTGCATCCAACACCGGTGTCGACAATATCCGCGACATAATCTCTCAGGTTCAGTATGTTCCCTCTGCCGGAAAATATAAGGTTTTTATCATCGACGAGGTTCATATGCTCTCTAAAGGTGCATTCAATGCACTCTTAAAAACTCTCGAAGAGCCTCCTGCCCACGTCATATTCATTCTTGCCACAACCGAAATTCAGCAAATTCCGGCAACCATTCTGTCACGCTGTCAGCGTTTTGATTTTAAGACCATTGCCATATCCGATATTGTGGCTAACCTTTCGGCAATTCTTTCGTCTGAGGGCATAAGTGCCACCGAGGACGCTCTCGAATATGTGGCGTATCTGGGCGACGGTTCAATGCGTGACTCTTTAAGCATTCTCGACCAGTGCCTTGCTTTTTGCAAAGACGAGCTCACCCTTGGCAAGGTAACCGATGTTGTTGGGGCAGTAGACGATAAAATTCTCTACGACTTTGCCTCCGACATTGCCAAAAACGATACGGTTTCTGCTTTGCGTCGTTTTAATGAGTGTGTTGAGAGCGGCAAAAATTTTGACAATATTGCAAAAGGTCTTTTGTCGGTTCTCAGAGAAATCATAATGTACAAAATAAATGCCGAGAGCTTTTCGGCAAGCAAAATAAAAAAACAGTATCTTGCTTCCTGTGCCGATAGCTTCGATGTGCCGTCTTTGGTTAATCATATCAACATTCTAACCGAGTGTATTGCATCATTCAAAACCTTTGCATCTCAGAGAGTGCTTTGTGAGTGCACCCTTATCCGCCTCACAACTCCCGAAATGAACGAGGATTACCAATCATCTCTTGCAAGAATCTCGGCTCTCGAAAATAAGCTTGCGTCACTTCTGGCAGGTGGCATTCAGCTCAACACTGAATCACAAAGCGATGCTTCTTATGAAGAAATTCCTCTGCCCGAACCACCGGGTGAGTTTGACGATGTGTATGTTCCCGATATTGAGCAACCCGTTGATGCAAAGGCTTCCGAGCCTGCTCCAAAGCCTCAAGAGAAGGGCGGAAGTGTTCAGTCGGTTATTGACAATTGGGCAGATGTCACATCATATCTTGTTTCAAACGGAAAGCTCACTCTTTACACAATGCTTTTTGGATGCAAGCTCTCCGATGACGAGGGTGTTCTTTTGGTATCGGTTGACGATGCCGATAAACGCCACGCCTTAAGTGAACCTGCCAACAAAGAGATTATAATAAATGCCATAGAATCAAGCCTCGGCGTGGGAGTAGATGTCAAATTCTCATCCGATGCACCACAAGCAATTGACGACACCGACGATGTTTTCAAAAGTCTTGATGCTGTGGGCAAAAATTTCCCTATAAATTTTAAGCTGGATTAATCACTTATAATATAATTTAATATCTGCACCAATTAGGCTTAAAATATTGACATATTATGGCTTTTATGGTATAATATCAAATTAATTTCAGGATATATGGAGGATTAAACAAATGACAAAAATTGCAATTATTGGATTTGGTGTAGTAGGCTCAGGCGTGTATGAGGTTATCAGAACAAACGCAACCCAAATCACCCGAACTTGCAACTCGCCAATCGACATCAAATATATCCTCGACATAAGAGATTTTTCCAATCACCCCGAAAGTCATCTTTTTGTAAACGACGTTAACACAATTGCCAATGATGATGAGGTTTCGATTGTTGTTGAAACAATGGGCGGCTTAGAGCCTGCCAACACCTTCTCACGACTTATGCTTTCAAAGGGCAAAACGGTTATCACGTCCAATAAGGAGCTTGTGGCAACCTATGGTGACGAGCTTTTTGCTCTTGCCTGCGAGAATGGCTGTGCCTACTACTACGAGGCAAGCGTTGGCGGCGGTATTCCGATTATCCGTCCTTTAAGAACCTGTCTTGCTGCCAACAGAATTGATGCTGTTTATGGCATACTCAACGGCACAACCAACTATATTTTAACAAGAATGTTTCAGGCAAATGTGTCGTTTGAAGCGGCACTCAAAGAAGCTCAGGAAAAGGGCTATGCCGAAAAAGATCCTACAGCCGATGTTGATGGTTTCGACACAGGCAAAAAAATCTGCATTTTATCATCAATGATAAACGGCAAAAAAATTAATCACGAAGATGTTCACACCGAGGGCATACGCTCCATAACCCTTGCCGACACCGAGTTTGCTTCCGCCTTTGGCTACAGCATAAAGCTCATAGGAAGCTGCAAGCGTGCAGGCGAGAAGTTTGAGGTTGTTGTGGCACCAATGCTTGTTTCCAAAGATTCTCAGCTCTCGGGCATAGATGATGTGTTCAATGGTGTTATGGTTTCGGGCAATATGCTCGGTGATGCACTTTTCTACGGCAGAGGAGCAGGAAAGCTTCCAACTGCAAGTGCAGTTGTGGCAGATGTCATCGACGCTGCCAAAAATGCCGGACGTCCATATTTTGCTCCGTGGTCAAAGGCAGATGAGAATGTTTTGGTTGATTATGACAACATCAAAGCATCAATGTATGTGTGCGTTAAAGCAAATTCCAAAGAAGATTTGGAAGCGTATGTTTCTGCCAATTTCTCCGACAGCACAAAGGTAATATTCTCGGGCGATTATGCCGCATTCATAACCGATTGTGCACCAATTAAAGAAATCAAACAAAAGCTTGCCGGCATCCCGGCTTCAGTTTGCAACACACTCATGGTTTTATAATAAATTTTCCGGGAGGTCAGCTATGTTCAAGGTCAGGGTACCGGCATCAACCGCAAATCTCGGACCCGGATTTGACTGCATGGGTATAGCTCTTAAGCTTTATAACACAGCCAATTTTGAGACGACAGATTCAGGTTTTGAAATAAAAATATTAGACGAAAGCAAAGCATACGTTCCCACCAACGAAACAAATCTTTTGTATCGCGGGGTCGAAATGCTATATGCCAAAGCCGGCAAAAAATTAGACGGCATAAGGGTTTGTGTGTCTTCCGATATTCCCGTAACCCGAGGTCTTGGAAGCAGCTCGGCAGGCATTGTTCTTGGTCTTGTTGGAGGCAATCATCTTCTTGGAGATATGTTTTCAACTCAGGAGCTTTTGCAGTTTGCCTGTGAGCTTGAAGGTCACCCCGACAACGTGACGGCGGCACTTCTTGGCGGATTCACAATTTCATTCCCCGAGAAAAACAGAGTTTTGTATTCAAAAGCCAATGTGTCGGATGATTTGGTTTTTGCAGCAATGATTCCCGATTTTTATCTTCAGACCAAAAAATCAAGAGGTTACCTTCCGCGTCACGTAAGCATGCGAAGTGCAGTGTATAACATTGCCCACGCTGCAATGCTTTCATCGGCACTCACCTCGGGCGACTCGTCACAGCTGTATTCCTGTTTCAGAGACCGTATTCACCAAAAACACCGTTTTCCATATATTAAAAGTGGCGAATATATTATCCGTGCTTCCAGACGGTTCGGGGCCTATGGCGGCTACATCAGCGGCGCAGGACCAACGATTATGTCGGTTGTAAGCAAAAAAAACAAAGAGTTTGAGCATAATATGAACGAACTCATCAAAACAAACTTAAAAAATTGGCGTCTTGTTATGCTTGAAGCAGACAATACCGGCGCCTGTATTCAATAAATTTTGGGAGGACTGAAAAATGGGCTTAATAGTTCAAAAATTCGGCGGCTCATCTGTTGCCAATGCCGAAAGAGTAATGAATGTTGCCAACAGAATAGTCGACACATACAAGGCAGGCAATTCTGTTGTTGTAGTTGTATCTGCACAGGGCGACACAACAGATGAATTAATAGAAAAAGCAAACGAGATCAACCCCAATGCATCAAAGCGCGAAATGGATATGCTCCTTTCAACAGGTGAGCAGATTTCAATTTCTCTTCTTGCAATGGCTATCCAGAAGCTTGGCTATCCGGTTGTTTCTCTCACCGGCTGGCAGATAGGTATGAACACCGATAGTAACTATGGTAATTCACGTATCAAAAACATTGCCGGCGAAAGACTCTCCAAAGAGCTCGATTCCAATCACATTGTTATCGTTGCAGGCTTCCAGGGCATCAACAAATATGACGATATCACCACCCTCGGCAGAGGCGGCTCCGACACATCAGCCGTTGCAATTGCTGCAGCTCTCCACGCTGATATGTGTGAAATATACACCGATGTTGACGGTGTTTACACAGCCGACCCGCGCATTGTGCCGGGAGCAGTTAAGCTCGATTCAATTTCCTACGACGAAATGCTTGAGCTTGCAAGTCTTGGTGCAAACGTGCTTCACAACAGATCTGTTGAAATGGCTAAAAAATATAATGTTAATCTGACCGTGCGTTCCAGCTTAAATAAGAATGAAGGAACAGTTGTTAAGGAGGTAAGCAAAGTGGAAAAAATGATCGTAAGAGGTGTAGCAAGAGATAATGACGTTGCCAGAATTTCTATCTGCAACATCGAAGACAAACCGGGAATGGCATTTAAGGTGTTCTCTCTTCTTGCTAAAAACAAAATTAATGTAGACATTATCCTGCAGTCAATTGGCAGAGAGGGTATGAAAGATATAAGCTTCACAGTAACAGAGGGCAATCTTGAAAAAACTGTTGCTCTTCTCAATGAAAACAAAGACTCTTTAAACTTTGAAGAAATCAAATCAAGCACCGACTATGCAAAGGTTTCAATTGTAGGCTCCGGTATGGTCAACAACCCCGGTGTTGCTTGCACAATGTTTGAAGCTCTCTATGATGCCGGAATCAACATTCATATGATTTCCACATCCGAAATTAAGGTTTCTGTTCTTATCAATAAGAAGAATGCCGACAAAGCCGTGAACGTTATTCACGACAAATTCAGTTTTGCATAATTAAAATTATGAGGAGGCATACACCGGTGTGCCTCCTTATTTTAAAGCTTTTAATAATGTATCAACATAAGTTGGGTGAGCATATGGAAGAATATATGCCAAAGCCTTCGGTTTGATAATCTTTTTCTGCAACTCGATGAGTACTTGATTTTTATAAATTATTGTTTATAGAACTGCTTAGGTTAGAGCGAAAG
>SVJL01000054.1 GCA_015068985.1 Oscillospiraceae bacterium | reverse complement strand
TGTGATAGGTGGGCAAAAATTTCATGCCTATGTAGCCCTCAATATTCAAGATGTCGTCCATATGAGATAGATATCTTTCGTGATAGTTAGGATTGAAAATATAATAGCCCTTTACTCTGTCGGGATATTTTTTCATTGCAACTTCAAGCTCAGCGTTCATTATGGTGCTTTCGTGAAGAGCCGAATGAGGCGAGCAGAAAATCTGACCGATGTTTTCTCTGTCCATAACCTCTATCATTTCATCGCAGGTTGCTTTTGAAACGTATGTTCCGTCTATTCTGCCCATGTGAGTGTGAGCATCAATAACGGAAAAAGAGGTAAGCTTACCGTTTTGCATAAATTCTTTTGCGAGTGCTGATGGATTAGTCATTACAGATTCACCTCCGACATAATGCGTGTTATATTGCCTGATGCGATTTTTTCAATGGAGCTCTGAGGCAGGCCTGAGCCAACGAGAGCAGCAATGGGGCCGCCGTGATTATCCATGGGGAAGTTGGAGCCAAACACAAGGCGTTCATCGCCAAAGCGGCTGCAAAAATCGGCAAATCCGTTCATAACCTGATAGTCGCTTGTGTCGATATACACATTTTTGTATGCCTTAACAAGAGGATAGAAGAAACGGTCAGAACCCCAAAGGCCATAGTTTGTGATGATTACAGTGAGTTTTGGAAATTCTTTCAAGGTGTTGAATATGAGCTCCCAACCATCCTGAGGTGACAAAAACAGAGGAATATTTTTTTCACACATTGCATCAATAAGGTCGCCCATTGTGATGCGGTCGAGGAAATAACGGTTTTTGAGCGGAAAGGCTCTGAGAGCTTTAACTCCGTTTTCTTTCATTTTGGGAATAAAAATTTCGGGAGCAAACTCTGTTTCGGTAACGGGGGGAAGGATTGCCCATGTGGGATGGAGACGGTCGCTCTTGGCAGCTTCTTTAATTGTCATTTCGTTGCCAAGGGTTACCTCACAGCCATACATACTGCGGTGATAAATAAAAGCTTCATCAACACCGCAAAAATCCATCTCGGCAAGAAGGTCTTCGGCAAATTCTGCCTGACGGCATTTTTCGTACACATAGTAGTTTTCGTGATTGATGATTTCACTGTTTACAACGCCCAGACCAACGCCGGCACTGCAGTCAATAAATTTCATACTTATTAACCCCTTTCTAAAAATCTTATCGGATTTTCTGTCATAATTGTGTTTATATCACCGGCTGAGATTCCAAAGTCTTCCATCATAGGAATTATGTTTGTGACAACGTGGTCATAACCCCAACCGCCGTAGGTGTGAGTCATACTTTTAAGACAAATGTCGTTGGTTACGAGAATCTGCTTGGTGTAGCCTCTTTCAATGAGTTTTTTAATAAAAGCACATCTTTCCTTGTCAGTTGCAAAAGAACCCAAAAGAAGATTTCTGTTTTTGCGGTCAACATAAAACTCTTTGCCAAAATCGTCAAACTCTATGTAGGCACCCATATCGAGAACGCCGAGGATATAGTCTTCGTCAAGAAGCACATCGGCATGGTCAACGCATATTTTTTGAGCATCGGCACCGCACTCAACAGCGTATTTTAATGCATTGAGACCTTCCCTGTTCCAAAGGCAGGCGTGAATATGCATGCCGTAGCCAGTTTCTGCCTGAGCCTCGGAGGCTGCTTTAAGAGATTTTTTCTCAAATTCGCTCATTTCCATGCCTGTGCCAACTTCACCGATAACTCCGGCTCTGATGTTTGTGCCGTTGATACCCTTGGTGAGGTCGGTGATGATGATGTCTTTTATTTCATCTTTGGAAAGAGCTTTATTTTCGTCGCTTACAGAGCCGTCAACATAAAATCCACAGCCTGCAACAATGTGAACTCCTGTCCTTTGTGAAACCTCCAGAAGCAGCCTGGGGTCTCTGCCAAAATCGAGAGTTGTAACATCGGCTATCAGGTTTCCTCCGGACTTTTTGTAGGCATTGACCTCTTTGGTGACAACATCCAATCCACCAATGAGTGCGTTGTCGAGCACAGCATAAGGATTACGTGTTACCTTGCCAAAGTTGGAAAGGCTGAGTGGTTTATAAAAATCTTCGTCGTCGATGGGAGCAACAAGGGGGCGAAGGTCGGAGAATAGATGCTCGTGGGGCAAAATGTTCTTGAGGCCCTCGGAAGTTATGTCTCCTTTAACTGTTGTAATCATAATCAAATTCCTTCTTTCTGTTTTCTGTATTCACTGGGGGTTTTGCCTGTTATTTTTTTGAATGTTTTATAGAAAAATTTGATGTCGGTAAAGCCGCAATCACCGGCAATGTCAAACACTGTACGGTTTGATGAAGTAAGCAAACGGCACGCCTCGTCAACACGGGTTTTCTGGATAAAGTCGGTAACCGACATTCCCGTTGTTTTTTTGAAAAGCTGACGGAAATAGTCTTTGCTGAGGAATATATCAGACACAATGCTGTCGAGATTGATGCGGGTGTTGTAGTGATGCTTCATATAGTCAATGGCCTTATTCACAACCTCACGCTGTTCTTTTGTTGTGCCGGAAATGGTTTTTTGGTCTATCTCACGGAAAATAAGGGTTATCAGCTCTATAAGATAGGCTCTTATCATGCTCATAAAGCCGCTTTTCCGAGTTGTGTATTCCGAATATATTTTGCCTAAAATATCTTGAAAATCTTTTGAATTTGAGCGAATAAGGTTCAGCGAATTGTTGACGGAGTTGCTGTCGGGAAACATAGAATAAAACAAATATGACGAAGCAAGAGATGAAAAATCATATTTGCCTATGCCGGTTATTTCAAAAAGCTCGGTGGTAAAGAGCAAATCATAGGTAGAAAAGCTCTCTCCCCTGTCGTCTAACGGAATGAAGGTGTGCTGCGTGCCATAGTTGACAATAATCAGGTCACCCTTGTGCACCTCATAGATATATTCGCCCATATAGTGACGTGCACTGCCTGAGATAACATACACAATTTCGATAAAATCGTGCTTATGCATCACACCGGTATATTTTGAATCGGCTTTGTCTATGTGAATATAGACCTGTTCACCGTTTTTGAAATAGTCGCTTGCTTGAAGCTCAACACATTCCTGAAACATATTTTTGATTTCCTTTTTTGGTTTATTAATTGATCTATCAATATCATTCTACACTAATTTTAACATCAATGTATTTTTAAAACAATGGTAATTACGAATTATTTTATTGCAAATCGTATTCGAAAGTACCAACGTAGTAATTAGCGATTAGAGAATAGCGAATAGGAATTTTTGTATTTGGTAAATTATTGTTTAACGAAGAGATTAGGCTATTAAATTTGTAGGGGCGGATGTACCCCAAGGGCACTTCCGCGCTACGCTTGGGCGTCCACATCCGCCCGCATAGTATCATTAAACGGGTCGATGTGGGCATCGACCCCTACAAAGCACAAATTAAACCCATCGTTTGTAGGGTCCGTTCTCGTCTTCGACTCGGTCGGCGATATGCGATTGTCACCGGCAATCATTGCCGTACTCGACGGACCGCCTGCATTTCTTACGGACCGTCCAGAGGCCGGTCCCTACAACGCATTAGCCTAGTTCCATCTCACCAATAAACAATAATTTATCTCACAACATAAGTCGGGAGGTGTCTTCCTTGAAAAATGAAAATCCGGATACTTATATTACAGAAGAAAGCGAAAATACGGTCAATAATTTCAACGAAGAATACATTGAATTTGAATAATTTCCGAATTAATCTTGAAACTTTCACCGATTGTGATATAATAATCGGTGAAAGTTTCTACATTTGAAAGGAAGTCTACTATGAACATTTTATGCATAGGCAACAGTTTTTCTCAGGACTCAACAAGATATCTGCAATCCATTGCAAGAGCAGACGGATATAATCTTAACGTGTGCAACCTTTATGTTGGCGGATGCACCCTTGGCCAGCACTATCAATTTATGCTCACGGGCGAGAGAGCATATGAACTTGAATATAACGGCGAGCTCACAAAATTTAAAGTGTCACTGAAAGAGGCTCTTACTAACCGCGAGTGGGACTATGTATCATTTCAGCAAGCAAGCCACAAATGTACCGATTATGAAAGCTACCAGCCATATCTCGAAAAACTTTGTGAATATGCGAAGCTTCACTGCCCCAAAGCAAAAATTATTATTCACCAGACCTGGGCATATGAAGACGGAAGCAACAGGCTGTGCAATATGCTTGGATACAATAAGCAGGAAGAGATGTTTGCCGATTTGGAAAAGGCATACGCAAAAGCTACCAAAGAAACAGATGCCGATCTGGTGGTTAAATCGGGCAAGCTGATGCAGATTCTGATTAAAAAAGGGGTTGCCCCCATCCACAGAGACACATTTCATTTGTCATATGGCATTGGCCGTTATGCTTCGGCACTTTTGTGGTACAAAACACTAACCGAAGCTTCCGTTGATAGCAATACATTCAGAGATTTTGATGAAGAAACAGACGAAAAAACAGTCAGAATAATTATAGACAGTGTTGAAGAACTTTTAAAATAACACAGGAGGAATTGCTATGAATTTGTCTGATATCAGTGTCGGTAATTTAATTTACAAAGAGCACGAAGGCGGCGGATGCTATGTGTATAACTTCTCGGATGCAGAAGCCGACGCACTTAGTATTCTAACCAAAAAGCTTGTTTCGGGCGGATATGTTATAAAAGAAAAATACGCCCTTGCAAACAATCAGTTTATAAACCTTCAAAAGGATAAAGAATGGATATTTGCAGCTTATTATCCGGAGATTAAAGAGCTGCGAATTGTGACGGAACCCGACTCCGCATATCCGTCGTTTTCGGATAATCCCCAGAACACCACCGTTAAAACTACTCTCACTCAGATCAATCTTGAAGACCACGGAATGTCGCTGGTGTTAACCCTCAGTGACGGTCGTTTTGTCATCTTTGACGGCGGATGGGATTTTGACTTTGAAGCCGACAAGCTGATGGACTTTATGACTTCTGCATCACCTCACCAAAAGCCCGTTATTGCCGCATGGATAATGACTCATCCTCACATTGACCACTACAGATGCTTTATTCCTTTTTATGAAAAATACAGTGATGCAGTTGTTATAGAAAAATTCATATACAACTTCCCCGACACCGACGGGGAGTCACTCAAAAAAGTGCCTGCAATAGCAAAAAAAGAATGGGAGTTTATGAACACATTCTACGATTTGGTCAAAAAAAGTGCAGCTCCGGTCTACAGAGCTCACACCGGTCAGAAATTCAAATTAGGAAATGCCGATTTTGAAGTGTTGGCATCACCCGATGATGCTTTCTTTGCACCGGTTTCCGACACTAACCCGATGTCGCTTGTTATGAAGATAACAGTTGAAAATCAGGTCATACTTATGACAGCCGACACCTATTTTGCAGATGTAAAGCTTGCCCAACGCTGGGGCGAATATTTGAAATCAGACATTTTGCTTGTGCCTCATCACGGCTTTCGCGGTGGCGATGCCGAAACATACAATCTGATAGACCCTCACACCTGCATTGTGCCCGTTGAGGAATCAACATTCGACATCATTGATGCATTTTACTCATTTAATCGCCATCTCATATACAATCTCAATGTACAAGACCTTTTTGTATCGACAGTTGGCAATCTTACACTCAATCTCCCCTACACACCTCGCCCGAACGGCAGAGAGCTTATGCTCGATATGATGAACAAAATTGAAAAAAGTGCCGGATGCAGAACCTGGTATTTTAACAATATGAGCAAGGAAGATTGCACATTTAATTTTGTAAACACAGTTGCCGTTGACGCAACCGTTACTGCAACTCTCTTTTTTGAAGACCCATCCGACCTTGTTAAGCACATCAAAATCAAAGTGCCCGGCTATCAGGTATCGGTTAAAGACATTTTTAACCCCGAAGATGCCGACCACGATGCATTCCTCACGAGTAAAACATATGTTCTAAAATATAAAGGAGTGCCAGAGGGCAAAAAGTTCACTGTCAAGTTTGTATCGGATGTGCCGATTGTGATTACGGGCAAAAAAAATGCGGACTACAGTGCGTAATCTGACAGCACTTATCCGCCGAAGATTCAAACTTATTATATAAATTGTGATTAAAATAGGTTACATTATGAAATATAAAAATATTATATCAGCCACCTTCATAGAGCGCCCAAACCGCTTTATAGCATATGTTGAAATTAACGGCAAAAAAGAAATCTGCCACGTAAAGAATACGGGCAGATGCAAGGAGCTGTTAATTCCCGGTGCAAAAATATATGTTCAAAAATCGGACAATCCCCAAAGAAAAACCAAATATGACCTGATTGCAGTGTATAAGGATAAAACCCTTGTGAACATTGACAGTCAGGCACCAAACAAGGTTGTTGGAGAATGGTTGCCCCACTTTTTTGATAACATAACTCTGATAAAGCCGGAATCCGGATACAAAAGCTCACGATTCGACTTTTACCTTGAAGCAGACGGCAAAAAGATATTTGCTGAGGTAAAGGGCGTAACTCTCGAAAAAGACGGTATTGCAATGTTTCCTGATGCTCCTACAGAGCGTGGCGTTAAACACTTAGACGAGCTTTGCCGTTGCGTTAAAGACGGATTTGAAGCCTGGGTATTTTTTGTGATACAAATGAAAGGCATTAAAAGCTTTTGTCCGAACCGAACAACACATCCCGAATTTGCCGACGCATTAATAAGAGCACAAGAAAACGGAGTTAACGTGTGTTGTGTTGATTGTGTGGTAAAAAAAGATGAATTAACAATTGATTCTTTTATAAACTATCGTCTCTGATATCAGAAAAGGCTGCAGCAAGTTTTCCTTGCTACAGCCTTTTGTTTTATGATTATCTGCCGGAAACCTCGTCAATAAGTTTCTTTGCGTTACCGTACATAATGTCTTCAATATCATCAGGTGTGAGCTTAAGCTCCTGTGCAACACGTTTGAGAGCACGAATCTGCTCATATATCATCAAGGTTAAATCTTTCTCGTCAGTTTCTTTCATATGAGCAACTCCGGTTATGTCACCAAACTCACCTCTGCGAACCACATTGTAGTACACTCCGTTTTCGACAATGCGATACATTCTCATTATTGCATATGGCAAATCCGAACCAAAAATAAGCTTTTTGGGACCAACAGCCTCGAGGCACGCTCTGATTGCATCGTCGCACATATTGGCAGTAAAATCAAAATATGTGTTTTTGCCTTTTCCAACAACCTCAAATGCATTGCCAATGTCTTCTTTAGCATAGGCTCTGCCAATGTGAGCAATTATTAGCTTAAGGTTAGGATATTTTTCTTCTATCTCTGCAAGCTGTGCAAGGTTTACCGGATCTCTGAAACGGTCGTTTCTCGGAATATGGAGCATAACAATCCATCCGTTACGGTTACACACTTCAAGATGCTCGTGAGGCAAAAAATCGTATATTCTGATTTCAGACGTAGGAATGTAAAGAGGACGATCGGAAAGATAGGGCTTTATGCCAAGAAATCCGCCTTTTTTGATATCTTCTTCAAGCTGAGATGCACTCATCTGATAGTTTGTGCGATAAAGTGTTGCACAATCGAGCTCTTTGCCGGCTTTGATAATATAGTCATTTGTCTCTTTAAGGTCTCTTCCTGTGCCGCCAAAAATAAGAGCACTGCAGTTATTTTCCGGAAAAAGTTTGGCAAAGGTGTCTTTAAGCTGTTCAATCCTGAGTTCGTCCGTGATTCTGCCAACCCACGACGTTGGAGCATTTTTAAGATGCTCATACCTTTCAATTTCATTTGAGAACACGTGAATATGAAAGTCTATAATGTTTTTAGGCAAAAAGCTTTTAAGCTCTGTTTCATACACGTGTCTGTCGTATTCTTCAACTTGTAATTTATACATTTTCAGCACCTCTCATAATTTTTATTGCGTCTTCTTCGTCTTTATATATTCCGGCTCCAATGCCTGCAAGCACAGCGGCACCAACGGCACCGGCGAATTTGCCGTGGATAACCTTAACCTCAACCGAGCACATCTTCGAGATAAGCTCTATCCAGAACGGATCCTCCGAAGGTCCCCCAACCATTACGGCACTTTTGGCACTGATGCCCTTTTGGGAAAGAGTGTCGAGACGGTCTTTCAAAAGGTTAACTGTGCCCTCCATAATGGCTCTGGCGATATTTTCTTTTGAGTATGAAAGAATTTTTTCATCGTCGGGTTCATCTTTTGGGTTTATACGCAGTCCTCCCGCTCCAGCATCAGCCTTGGATGCAAGAGCAGAAAGTGCGGAAAACGCTTTTTCGGAGCTGTCAACATATCTGCTCACATAAAGCCAAATACGCTCCGATATTGATGCAACCGAAGTCATCGAGCCCCAGCAACCGCCATTTGGCGAAAGGAACGGATCAATGAGCATATGAGCATCGGCAATCTTGTTTCTGTCTTGTATGGGAAAGAATGCAACCCACGAGGTTCCGCAAGAAAGAAGCATCTGCCCTTCTTTCAGAATTCCAACACCCCTTGCAGCCGAAGGATGGTCAAAGGTGCCAAGCACAATTGGAGTGCCCTCTTTGAGACCGCATTTTGCCGCCATATCGCCCTTGACTCTGCCAAGAATTTCGCCTGCATTCATAACCGGAGGAAGCTTGTCTTCTGTTATGCCAACTACCTCCATAAGAAAATCTATGTATTTTCCGCTTTGCTGATCAATAAAGAAAAACGGAGTGCCGGCAGATGTGGAAATGCCCCATTTTCCGGTGAGAAGCCAATAGAGATATTCTGTGCTCATACACACCATACCGCAGTTTTTGATTATTTCCGGATTGTTCTTTTTTATGTAGCACATCTGTGCCAACGGAAACGCCTTAAATCCAAAGGGCCAGCCAATCTGCCTGTAAAGAGCTTCGGTGTCGATATTGCCCAAAACATCTTTTGCCTCATTGCCAACTCTTTTGTCTTGCCAGCCGATGATGGCGGTGAGGGGGTTATTTTCTTTGTCGAGCACAATAAGATTTCCGCTTGCAGAAGATGCACAAAGAGCGGCAACATCACCGTTCACGCTGTCGGCAAGTTTTTTTATTGTGCCAAGGCACACCTTTGCAAAATCGTTTGCTTCAATTTCAACTCCGCCGTTATCGAGACGATGGTATGTAAAAGCTCCGTGTTCACTTTTTTCAACAACGCCTGATTCGGTCATTAAAATCGCCTTAACCGACGACGTGCCCATATCAAGACCTATAAGATAGCTCATAACGTTAAAATCCTTTCAGAAATTATGGCAGAGTAACAATTTTCATTCCAAGAAGCTTGCCGAAATATTCAAGCTCTTCAACAGATGCACCATACACAAAAATGCTGTGGTGAGTTGCGCCGTGTTTGCTGTGAAGTTCCAAAAATTCTCCGGTTGTGTAGCCCGTGGGTTTCATCCAGCCTCTCATAGAATTTACAAAATTATCTTCGCCCTCTGCAACCATCTCACCCTTTGCAATAAAGAGTTGATAGTCGTCGGCATCGCGGCTGATGTTAATATACACACCCTTGCCCGGCTTCATTCTTGTGTAGGCCTTATACGCCTGATTGCCTTCTCCCTTACCTCTGCAAAGGGTGGGTTTGAGGTCTGCAATACGATAGTTAACCTCCCCCATATGGCTCAAAAACAGGGTGTTGTTTTTCCAGTCGGGGCAGAAAATTTCAACAAAGCTTGTTTCGGGATGAGCCTTTAGCAATGCACCGGCAAAGGATGCAGTTAGCACATCGCCCTCGCCTGCATAGCCGATGCCGCGCTCCATTGCCTTGCACGCTTCAATAAATGGCATAAGCTCTATACCGGCGACGTTACGGAAATTAACAGTAAACGCTGTGTAGGCACCGTTTTCGAGACATTTGTGCATTGCAACACACGACTTTATGTATTCTCTGTAATCATCGGCAATCACACCGTCGGGGATTTCATATTTTGCTTCGTTGTCGGCAATTTCTGCGTCAATTTCGCTATCGGTCACAACGTTTCTGATATCAGATATTTCTTCAGGGCTGATTTCGTCAACTTCAATGCCAAAACGCTCTTTGAGTTCTTCATTAGGCACCAAAAAATCACCCATTCCGGCAAAGCCGCCGCCAACTCTTGCAGCCTTCGCATTGCAAAGTGCTTTTGCAGCAACTGCAGCTTTCACAAAGCCGCACACTCTGTCGATAACGTCAGATTCCTGATAGTGACCTGCCGCAATGGCATATGGCTTTTTGTTGCGTTTGAGCATACTGCACATATCCATAACGCCGTGAATACCATGATTAAAACCTATTTCTTTGGGATTTTGCATCTGACCAAATTCGAGAGTTTCGGTTGTGTCGAGCACAATAACGGGAAGTGATGTGGCAGTGAGAGCATCGATTGATTCGAGAGACGGTGAATATGCCATGTGAAGCGTTACAATTGCATCAACGCCTGCTTCTTCAAAAGATTTTATGGCATTATCAAACTCGTCTTTAAGGCGACAAAACTCGCTTTTTTCAACTGATATGCCCCTTTGTTCAAAAAGGGAAGCCACGTTATCATAGAAAGGCTCCAGACGGGGACGATAGGGAGAGCCGATAATATCGTAAAGTTCAATGTAGAGTGGTAATAAACCTATTTTCACAATAAATTCTCCTTTCAAAATCAGAAAAAGAATAACCTTATAATACACAATAATTATATAGTATTCACAAAATTTAATCAATATAAATTCAGACAAAAAAGTTATACTTTCAGATACAAATAAGCCACTTTTAAAAGCACAAAACAACTCTTTGTTAAATGATAAACATAGCTTGAAAATGCATAACTCATATGTTATAATGTTTAAAAAACAACACAGAATAGACGGTGATAACAATGACAACAAAAATAACAAACGGAAAAGTAATATTAAGAGACTCTGTCATACAGGCCGATGTTTATTTTGAAGGTGGAAAAATAACGGCAGTAACAACCGACAGCCTGCCTTTTGACGAGTGCATTGACGCAAATGAGAACTATGTGTCTCCCGGATTTATCGACATCCACGTTCACGGCGGTGCAGGCTTTGAATATATTGATGCAACTGAAGAAGCCATAATCGGTGCAACCAATGTGCACGCAATCCACGGCACAACAACCATATTCCCCACCCTTTCGGCAGCAACAACCGAGGTTATGGAACAGGCTCTCGCCGCCTTGGAAAAATACCAAAGCTCTCCCAAAATTATTGCCAACATTGGCGGTGTTCACCTTGAGGGACCGTATTTTTCTCCGGCACAAAGCGGTGCTCAGGAAACCGATAAGATGAGAGCTCCCCAAAAAGAAGAATATATGCACATTATCAACCGCTATGGCAAGCTGGTTAGTCGATGGAGCTATGCTCCCGAAATTGATGAGGGAGTGGAATTTACAAAGGCATTAAAACAACACGGAATTGTTGCTGCGGCAGGCCATACCGATGCCAAATATGACGAATTTAAACCGGCATACGAAAACGGATGCAAGCTCATAACTCATCTTTATTCATGCACTTCAACAATTACAAGAGAACAAGGCTTCAGAAAGCTTGGCATCATTGAGGCAGCATATCTGCACGATGACATTTCGGTTGAAACAATTGCCGACGGATGCCATTTGCCGCCCGAGCTTCTAAAGCTTATATACAAGCTCAAGGGCAGCGACGCAATGTGCCTGGTAACCGACTCCATACGATATGGCTCTATGACAACCGAGGATGTTGCAAGCTGCAAGGTAAAAGAGCGATATGTTATTGAAGACGGTGTTGCAAAGCTACCCGACAGAACCGCCTTTGCGGGAAGTATTGCAACAACCGACGTGCTTGTTCGCACCTGTGTTAAAAAAGCAGACATTTCTCTTTGTGAAGCAGTTAAAATGATGACATATGTTCCCGCGAAGCTTATGAAGCTCAACACCAAAGGCTCGCTCGAAAGCGGTTTTGACGCAGATATTCTGATTTTTGACGACAACATCAATATGAAAAAGGTTATTGTTGGCGGAAAAGTTTGCAAAGCTCTTTAATAACAAATTTTGTGTTGCAACAAACAATTTTTAAAAAAAGTATTGACATAAAGCACGGCGTATGGTATAATAATCAAGCTGAAACGGCACGGCCGAGTAGTTCAGCTGGTTAGAATGCCAGCCTGTCACGCTGGAGGTCGAGGGTTCGAGCCCCTTCTCGGTCGTAAAAAAAATCACTCACATTTTTGTGAAGTAGTAAAATAAAAGTAGACACATGGAAAACCACCATGTATCTACTTTTTTGTTTTTGTGATAAAATAATTATGGAGGTGTTTGATTTGAAAA
>SVJL01000053.1 GCA_015068985.1 Oscillospiraceae bacterium | reverse complement strand
GCATTTCCGCATGGTTGGCGGCACTCTTCATATCGGGAGCAGGCGCGTAATGGTCAAAGACAAATGCCGCCCGTTCAGAATCCCAGACCTTTTCGCCTCCCATCTCATAGAATGAATAGACCGTCTGCAAATACAAATCATTAATCTCTGCGAAATCAACCTTCGCAGTTACAATTTCGCCGGCGGTTACAGTTTTACGGCCGCTGTTTTTTGCAAGAATTTTTTCTATTGCATGCATACGTTCGTACCTCCAGTTGATATATATATACAAATATATTATCATATTGCCACAGAAAAGCGCAACCTTATTTCTGTGAGGGGCAAAAAAATTGTCTATTTTGCAAAAAAAAGCAAAAAAAATTTTCATACTATTGACAAAGTTTTATCTCATTGTTATGATATTTGTAAAGTCAAATGACAAAAACACATAAAGAAAGTAAACACAGGAGGTAAGATATGTTTAAATTAATTACATTTGATATATATTCGGCCAGTCTTGATATCAACGGCAGTGCCGTACCCATTGTCAGGGAGGTTCTTGGATGGTCCGAGGAAAAATGCCTGGAATTTTTCAAAACATGGCGTACGCAGCAGTGGAATTTCCTGCTATTAAACAACAGCATGAATGAGGGATTTATGAGTTATCGCGATATTACCGCCAAGACTCTGGACTATGCTGCGAAAAAATATCAAACAATTCTGAACGAGGAACAGAAGAAACAGCTAATGGATATCTGGGTTTCTTTCAAAGCATGGCCGGAAGCAAAGGAAGTTATTGAAGAAATCAAGAGGAGAGGCTACAAAGTGGCCATGCTCTCAAACGGTGACCAGGATATGCTGGAGCCATTGCAGAGCTCGTCGGGAATCCGGTTTGATTATGTTTTTTCGGCAGGAAGCGCCAGAGCATATAAACCGGCGGCAGCCGTATACGAGATTCCCTTTCAGAAAACCGGCATAAAGAAAGAAGAGATGCTCCATGTGGCAGGCTCTGTGTTTGATGTGATGGGAGCGAAGGCGGCAGGCTGTGTTTGTGCCTGGTCAAATCGATATTCGGACTTTGTGTTGGATTCAAAGTATGAACCGGATTACAATATGAATAATTTAACTGAACTTCTAAGCATATTATAATGCTGATTACAATGTGCAAATCGTAAAACTTTTGCTATTTCTGGTGACAAAATCAGAAATTGAGTATATAATAATTATAGAAAATGGCAAGACCTCAAATGGTTATGCCAAAACGATTTTTATTAAAAAATAACGCATCATTTTAGCGGATGGGCGTTATTTTTTTATGGTAATTACTAAAAGTAAAAGAACAATCATAAAGTAAATTATGTATTCGTTTCCCATAAGCTATCACCTCCTTTGGTGGAGATGATGGTATAACCGCCCAGCTTTTACACTGTTTTCAGTCTTACCTTTATCGGATTGCTCCGACAAGATACATTAAACGCCACAATCCGATAATTTTCAAGATATTTTCCAACATTTGCAGCAGATACAAAGAAACTTGTCAATAATGCTATAATGGGGTCTGTAAAAAAATCTATGTGATTTTTTACAGACCCTTTTGAGGGAATAGGAAAAAAAGATTCAGAATTGTCAAATCGAACTCAAAGCAAGGCTTTGCCTTGCTTTGAGCGATAGCCCGACGCTGTACAAAAGTACTGCGAGGGTGAGATTTGGCAATAGTCAAAAGCAATTTATAAAGAGAAAAACATTGCAAAAACAATGTTTTTCCACATATAGATTAATTTTTAAGTGTTTAAGGGATAAATTACAATTATTAACAAGCTTAAACTCTGCTTTTGACGTTCTGGACTTTTTTTACATTCCCTGATACAAAGAATAGAGGTTCACAACAACAACAAATATGACGGTCAATGTCATGTGAAGGTTGATATTTATTTTACCGCTGTTGGAATGATTGATATTACTGATGAAAAAGAAATATTGGATATAATAAACAAAATCCAAGAAAATCCGCAGATGTATAAGGTCGGATAACAAGGAAAATGGAGTAGCTCCTTGATTTTGGAACTACTCCATAAAAAACTTCCTTATGTGGCTGTCGCTAATGCGACAACCGTGTTTGAATTAATAGATATTTATTTAGAAAGTGATTCTGTTATTCAAGAATGTATACAGCAACAACTTTCTTATTCATTACAACTGCAACAACTTCACTTGCCTGTTCGGGAGCTGTTTCTGCAAATGCTTCGTATCCGAAGATTGCACCATCCGAAAGCAGTTCGTAGCTTTCAGCTTTAGTATTGTATTTGTAGTATTTTACAGAACTGTCAAGATTGAATGATTCCCATGCGGGGCTCTCAACCTTAGTATCGATATATTCCGGAATAAGCTTGAGAACGTTGCTGGATGAATCGATTGTGAAAACAGTACCTGTGATAACTTCATAATAACGGGCAATAGAATCATATGTTGCACTGATGTAGTTCTTATTGCCATTATAGAATGGTGCAGTTTTGTCAGTAAGTGTGCCATCTACAAATACAGTCTTCATAGCAGTTATCTTTCCATCAGTAAATGCCATCTTCACAAGATCACCGGGCTGAAGAGTATCGAGCAAGCCATCGAAATCAGCATCATAGTCTGTGAGTTTTTCTTCAAGTGTTTCACTACCTGCTTTGTAGTAGGTAATCTTTTTAACAATCTGATCGTATTCATCTTTTGCACTGTTGATGCTTTCGATAAAGTATACGGGTGTGTTGGTATAAACAGCTGCATCAGTTGTCTGACCTTCTTCGAGATAACGGAGCACAACCTTAGCTGAACCCTTTTCAACATCATAAGCTTCAACATTGTAGGATGCATCAGAGAAATAAGAGTAGCTGTATTTTCTGAACGCCTTAACGTCTGTTACATCGCTTGGTACAACATAAACAATCGATGATGAAGTGTTAAGTGAGAACTGGCTCACGTTGTTATCCTTGAAGGTGTAGCCTGATTTTGAGAATGTGAGTTTGCCATTATTATCAGCATCAGGAATATCAAACGGAATAACGCCTCCGTTATCTCCATCAATACATTCAATAGCAGAAATTACAGTATCACCACCTGAAACAGATGTCTGATATTTGATAGGCTGAACAATGTATTTAATGCCATTTTCAATATCGTCAAAATCAGAATAATCGTTGGGACACACATCCTCAAGATGCGCAACGACATCTGCAGCTTCTAAAGAAGAACCATTGTTGAACTTAACCTTATCTTTGAGAGGATAGGTTGTTGTTCCGGAGGAACCGCTGATGTAAAGGTCAAGAGCATATTTGGAATCCATACCCTGTGTCTTTCTGTAACGAACAGCAAGAGCATAGGGATTGGTGGATTCTGTCTTTTCAAAATATACGATTCTGCCGAGACGGTCAAGATAGAATTTGCCCACGTCGTTTGTGGAGAATGCTTCTACTTTGCCTGCCTCGAGAAGAAGTTCAAAATAAGGAGCTACTTCGTATTCTTCAGAACCGATTTTGATGTAGCTATAGTCGGAAGCCATTTCTTTAACTTCGCCCTTTGTTACAACTGCAGTTGAGAAAACAACCTTTGTTGTCTGGCTTTCTGCATCATAAGGAACTGCAACGCTTACAACTGCATTTTTTGCAATTGCTGTAAGGTTGGAATCCTGAGCTGTGCCGCCTTTGGTTGTTACTCTTTTTACGGAGGCAACATCGTCTTCGTCGAGGGTAAGAGTGGGAAGACCTGTTACTGCAGTAAACTGGTCATAAATTGTGGAAATGCCGTTGTTGTGGCTGGGTGTGTTGGCAAAATATGTTTCGTAGCTTTCTACAATTGCAACCTCTGCAGTTTTAGTGTTGCCGTCGTTGCTAATAAACTTAATTGAACCGTCTTTAACATCAAGTCTTTCAGAAAGGTCAAAATCTTCGCCTATATCTGCAACGTCAACGATTGCACCGTTATAGATAACATACATATCGTTGAAAGAAATGGTTGTGGTTTTTTCGTCATATTCGTCATCTTCGTTGGCATAGTAGTCCATACCACGTGAAGTTACGGAATCGATCTGCCAGTCTTCAACGGTGATAACATCATTTTCGCCGGAAAGTCTGGACACTTTTGTGAGTTCGTTTTTAGCGTTGTATTTGAAGCTTACTGCATAACCAACATACTCTTTGAGTGTGTCAACATCGTAGCTGCCGATGCCATAGAGGTTATTATCAATAAGAACCTGAGATTTTTTAACAACCTGACCTGTGAGAGAATAGTCGATAACGCCGAGAACAACGCCTTCTTCTGCGGTTGCATTATCTTTCTGCTCATCAAGCGAAGAGCCGCCGGAGCCACCCATACCGCCTGTGCCGTAGATAGGGTTACCGAGAGCGTCGGTGCCTGTCTGAACAAGAACGTCACAGCCGAGCATATTGTAGGTGAGCTGAGCAACAAGGCCTCTGTTTGCAGGAGTGTCGCCCATTGCGAAAGCATTTTTGGAAAGACCAATCTGTGCTGCAATGTCAACATAGCCCTGATACCAAGGAGTGAGAGTTTTGTCTACAACGGGTTCGTAACCGAGTGTGCAAACAATCATCTTAACAGCTTCGCCGTATGTAACGGGGTTGGTGGGACGGAATGTACCGTCTTCATAACCGTTGATTGCACCTGTGCCAACTGCATATGCAATGTAAGGAATTGCCCATGCACTGGGTGATGTTGAATCTGCAACATCTGAGAATTTGGTTGTTGTTGCACTGAACATAGTGCCGGAAGGAGCACTTGCTGCTGCAAGAAGCTTGGAAAATTCGGCACGTGTGATGGTGTTGTCGGGTTTGAAGGTTCCGTCTTCATAACCATTAACAATGCCGTCTTCAACCAAAGTTGTAATTGCTTCGTTATACATATGTTTTTCGTCTACGTCAGAAAAATCTGCAGCTGTAGCTGAAATGCTGATAGCTGATGTGAGAACAAAAACAAGTGACATAAACAAAGCTAATGCGCGTTTACTTGATTTCATTTTTCTTTACCTCCATTTTTAGGATTTCTTTAATGAAAATTAAAGATATCGATGTATAGTAATTGTATCATTTGAACTAAAGATAGTCAATAGGAAAATTTTTTTGAAAAGTAAATGTAATAAAACAGCTGTGTGTTTTTCAAAACGACTCTGCAGGAATGAGCGTAGCCATTCCGAAGCCCGAGTGCAGAAAAACATACAGCTGTTTTAAATGTTCAAACTATCAATTCTGTTATTTCCCCTGTTTTGAGGGTTTTTTTAACATCTATAAGGCGTTGGTTCTCACTGCCTCTGAATTTAAGACGAATGTTTTTTTTGGCTTCAACAAACCTTCCGTCAACCAAAACATCAATAAGGCTCAAAAACTCATCGGTGACCTCGCAGTGTGCCCTACCGTTCTTTATTTCTTCAAAGGTATAGCCCGAATAGCACCAGATATCTTTTTGAGGATATTTTTTCTTTACATTCCTCACAAAAGGCACCAAAACACGCTGGTTTACAGGTTCCATAGGCTCACCGCCAAGAAGTGACAAGCCGTTTATGTAATCCGGCTCAAGAAGAGATAGTATTTTTGCTTCAATCTCCTCTGTGAAAGGTTCGCCATAGGAAAAATCCCAAGTGTCGGCATTAAAACAACCGGGACAATGATGAGTACATCCCGACACAAACAGCGACACTCTTATACCAACTCCGTTAGCTATGTCGGTTTCTTTGATAGCTCCGTAATTCATCAGAGGTGAAGCACCCTTTCTTTGATTTCCTGAGTTCTGCCTTGATTCCAATACTGGCTGCCAATGTAGCCGCAGGTGCGACGGGCAACGTTCATTTTGCTCTGGTCGGTGTTGCCGCAATTGGGGCACTTCCAGCCGAGCTTGCCCTCTTCTTCATATATAACAATTTCGCCATCATAGCCACAAACCTGACAGTAGTCGCTTTTGGTGTTGAGCTCGGCATACATGATGTTGTCGTAGATAAAGCGGATAACCTGAAGCACAGCCTCGATATTATCCTGCATGTTGGGAACCTCAACATAGCTTATTGCACCACCGGGAGAAAGAGCCTGGAATTTGGATTCAATCTCGAGCTTTTTGAAAGCATCTATCTCTTCGGTAACGTGAATATGATATGAATTGGTAATATAGTTTCTGTCGGTAACACCTTTGATTTTGCCAAAGCGTTTTTGCAAACATTTTGCAAACTTATAAGTGGTGGACTCCAGAGGTGTGCCATAGAGAGAATAGTGAATGTTTTCTGCCTCTTTCCATTTTGCACAGGCATCGTTTAATTTTTGCATAACCCTGAGACCAAAAGCTTCACCCTCAGGCTCTGTGAGCTTTTTGCCTGTGATTGCATACACACACTCCCAAAGACCTGCATAACCGAGAGAAATGGTGGAATAACCGCCGTGGAGGAGCTTGTCGATGGGCTCTCCCTTTTCGAGACGTGCAAGAGCACCGTGCTGCCAAAGAATTGGAGCTGCATCGGAGCGTGTGCCTTCCAAACGTTCGTGACGGCACTGCAGTGCTCTGTGGCAAAGCTCCAGACGCTCTTCCATAACGTTCCAGAATTTGTCTTCACCGGCATCGTCGCCCTGCATTGCTGTGCAAGCGGCGTCAACAAGGTTGATGGTAACAACACCCTGATTGAAACGGCCATAATATTTTGGATTGCCGTTTTCATCAACCCACGGTGTGAGGAAGCTTCGGCAACCCATGCAGGTGTAGCAATTGCCGTTTCCGTTGGAATCAACTTTTAGCTTGAGCATTATTTTTTCTGAAATATAGTCAGGAACAAGACGCTTTGCAGTACACTTTGCAGAAAGCTCTGTGAGATACCAATAGGGTGATTCGGGGGTTATGTTATCTTCTTCAAGAACGTAGATAAGCTTGGGGAATGCAGGAGTAATGTATACTCCGGCTTCGTTTTTAACACCCTGATAACGCTGAAGAAGAGTTTCTTCTATAATAATTGCAAGGTCCCTTTTTTCCTGTTCGCTCTTGGCCTCGCCAAGATACATAAACACAGTGATAAAAGGAGCCTGACCGTTGGTGGTCATAAGGGTTACAACCTGATACTGAAGTGTCTGAACTCCACGCTGAATTTCTTTGCGTAGATTTCTCTCAACAATCTGAGAAACAATAATATCGTCGGGGGTGCCTCCTGCTGCCATTATGGTTTCGATGGTTTCTTTGCGGATTTTATCGCGTGAAACCTGAACAAAGGGTGCAAGGTGAGCCAAAGAAATGCTCTGACCGCCATACTGACTTGATGCAACCTGTGCTATAATCTGGGTGGAAATGTTGCAAGCTGTGGAAAAGCTGTGAGGCTTTTCTATCATTGTGCCGCTTATAACCGTTCCGTTTTGAAGCATATCTTCAAGGTTAACAAGGTCACAGTTGTGCATATGCTGAGCGTAGTAGTCGGCATCGTGAAAATGGATTATGCCATCTTCGTGAGCCTCAACAATGTCGGGCGGCAAAAGAATACGCTTTGCAAGGTCTTTTGAAACCTCGCCTGCCATATAGTCACGCTGAACGCTGTTGACTGTGGGGTTTTTGTTGGAATTTTCCTGCTTAACCTCTTCATTGTTGCACTCAATAAGGCTTAAAATCTGGTTATCGGTTGTGTTGGCAACACGGGCAAGGTTACGGGTGAAACGATAGCGTATGTATCTTTTTGCTGTTTCGGGTGCACCTTGCAAAATGATATGGGTTTCTACCAGTTCCTGAATTTCTTCAACCGAAAGACTTCTGCCCATTTCGGCACAATGGTCTTCGATAACATTGGTAATATATTCAATTTGTCTTTTTGAAAGCTCCGGTTTCTTTTCGGTAGCTTCGTTTGCCTTTTCGATAGCGAGGGCAATTTTTGCGCGGTCAAATTCTTCTTCAACGCCGCTTCGTTTAACGATTTTCATTTTCTTTCTCCTTCTTACAATTCCTGATAAATAACCCAAACAATGCTATGTAGACAAGTTTTGTTGATAACAATATCTTGTGCGCTAATATATTATAAACCACAACATCTATGATGTCAATACCTTTTTGCATAATAATTTCTTAAATTTTTGTTACATTATCTGAAAGCGTGTTGTAATCATATAAATTATTGTTTATTGCTGAAAGCAATAAACAATAATTAGCTAAATTTGCCTTGCGGCAAGCTAAATTGACCATAGGTCAGCTAAATTGCCCTCGGCAGCTAAATTGTGCTTCGCACAGCTAATAGGCAAGTTTTATTTAGCTGCACTTTAGTGCTATTTAGCTATTGAGCATAGCGAAATAATTTAGCTTTGAGCGTTAGCTCAAAATTTAGCTAAACAATAATTTATCGAACACAAAATCAGCTCCCGAATTCAATTATGAAAATTTTTTACGTTGACAAAAAATAAGTGCAGATATATAATGAAGCTAATTTTAACCCCTGAAAGGACAGATACAGATGAGCATATATTTATCGAAAACAGAAATCACTTCCTATTGCGGCAATGTTGTTCCTCTGAAGCTGATTGCAGACCACGACATTTCCTGCGATAGCATAAAATGGCAATCAGACAGCGACCATATAAAAATAAGAGATTTTTCAAAAAGTAAAGATTATGCTTTTAACAACGGTGTTTTGCTAACTCTTTCCAAAGAGGGATGCACAAAAGTTATTTGCGAACACGACGGCAAAAAATATGAATGTAAAGTAAGCATTTCAAAAAGACGTCACGCCACAAGAGACGACAAAATGAATGTGTATCCGGCAGACCTTCACATTCACACATCAAAAGAGCACAAGCGTGACATTTTTGCCGCAAGAGAGGTGGATTTTCCGTCTGATTGCATAGCTTCTGCCAAAGATAGCGGTGCTATTGAATGCTCAGTGCTCACAGACCACGCTTGCACCCTTAACGACCGCGATTTTTTCAGAGGTTTTACAGATGAAGAAGAAACTCCTCACAGCGGTCTGGTTGTGTTTCCGGGTGCTGAATCGGAAATTACGGTTATAGAAAAAGACCGCTTTGGCCTATCACACAAAAACTCAGGAGAGAGCGTCACCATTAATGCATCAAACTATTCTAACGCTCACAGTTGGGACGAGCACTTTGCAAACATGGCAGATTCTGAATTTGTTGTGGCAGGTCTTGCTCACCCATGCGTTGTGGGTTGGGATAAAAACGGCATATGGAACTACTCGCTCTACAAAAACTCTCAGAATCCGGAATTTAAAAGGATTATGAGACTCACCGAAACCGGCAGAGGCGATTACTCCCAATCAAGTATGCTATATCATTATGTATATTCTCAGGCACTTGACTGCGGGCTCAAAATTTCCCCCTGCTCTACCAGCGATTCTCACGGGTCATATGAACCGGTGATTGGCAAAACCTTTATTGTGAGTCCTGAAAAATCCAAAGAGATGTTTTATGATGCCCTTGTATCCAACCGAATATATGCCTGCGACAGTGGTGCCGTTGAGCTTAAAATGAGCGTAAACGGCTGCATTATGGGCGAAACCATGCCCCTTACAGACACCTACAAATTTCATATTGAAGCGTCTGTTATAAAGAATGTTGAAAATGCAATGCCGGTTAAGTGCACCGTTGTGTCGGATTATGGCAAAAAGCTTCTCACCGTTCCCTTTGACGGCTCAGCAGATTTTGAAATAAAGTCTGATTCGGCAAGATATTTTTATGTTTTACTCACAGATTCAGAGGCAAGAAAGACATGGAGTTCTCCCGTTTGGACAGGAAGAGAATTTGATGATTTTTCGCACATAGAAAAATTGAAACCCATCGACAAAAATGACTGGACTGCTTTTGATGAAATAACAAGCTCCGATGCATCAGCAGTTATAAACGATAATCCCAAAGACGTGTGGGGAGGCAAAGCAGAAACCGCATCAATTATTATTGATATGAAAGAAGAGAAACAAATTGCCGCAGTTGGACATTATGCTCCGCCCGTTTTTCGCTTTGAGCTTATGGAGGCAGATATTCCCATAGAGAGTGTGGTCACTGAATTTGCCTGCGAATACAAAATATCAACAAGCTGTGACGGCAAAGAATACGAAGAAGCAAAAAGCGGCTACATCAGAGCCTTTGGTGGCGAAGATGTGCTCGCATTTGAGCCAAAAGCAGCAAGATATGTAAGATTTGAAGTTTTATCCACCGTTGGAGCCGACAGCGAAAGAAAAGAATTTGAAGGCAAAAAGGTGAAAATTGGCGAACTGAGTATTTTTGAATGATGAAAACCGATTTTTCTCTTTCGGCTAATGTTGTGATATTACATAATAAACCGAGCAGTGTGTGAAAAATTTAACATAATTTGACATAATTTTAAAAAAAGCCTTGCCTAAGGGAAAATAGTGTGATAAAATGTTAGTATCTATGATGAAATTCGGGCGGATGGCAGTTTTTGAAAAGCTGACACATTCGCTTAAATTAAGAAAGGGGTTACATAATGATTTACAGTTCAGAAGTAGAAAATATGTGTGTTGTAAAAAAAGGTGCAAACCACGGTCCTGCTCCGATTCCGGAAGAAGGCAAATGGGTTGCATCCAAAGAAATTAAAGACATTTCCGGCTTTACCCACGGTATTGGCTGGTGTGCTCCTCAGCAGGGCACCTGTAAGCTTTCTTTAAACGTTAAAGACGGCATCATTCAGGAAGCTCTTGTTGAAACAATCGGTTGCTCCGGTATGACTCATTCAGCTGCTATGGCATCTGAAATTCTCCCCGGCAAAACAATTCTTGAAGCATTAAACACAGACCTCGTGTGTGACGCTATCAACACTGCCATGAGAGAACTTTTCCTCCAGATTGTGTATGGTAGAACTCAGACAGCTTTCTCCGAGGGCGGTCTTCCCATCGGTGCCGGTCTTGAAGACCTTGGTAAAGGTCTCAGAAGCCAGGTTGGCACAATGTATGGTACACTCGCTAAGGGTTCAAGATACTTAGAAATGGCTGAAGGCTACGTTACCAAAATTGCTCTTGATGCAGATGACGAAATCATCGGCTACAAATTCGTTCAGCTCGGCAGAATGATGGAAATGATCAAAAAAGGTATGGACGCTAACGAAGCTCTTGAAAAAGCAAGCGGTCAGTATGGTAGAGTTGATGATGCAGCAAGACTCATCGACCCCAGAGAAGAGTAATTAAAGGAGGAAACTGAAAATGGCTTTATTTGAAAGTTATGAAAGAAGAATTAACAACATCAATGCCGTGCTTAATGCAAACGGTATTGCATCAATAGAAGAAGCTAAAGCTATCTGCGACGAAAAAGGCGTAGATGCATACGGCATCGTTAAAGGCATTCAGCCCATCTGCTTTGAAAACGCTGCATGGGCATATGTTGTGGGTGCTGCTCTCGCAATCAAAAAAGGCTGCACAAGTGCTGCAGATGCTGCAGAAGTTATTGGTGAAGGTCTCCAGGCTTTCTGTATTGACGGTTCTGTTGCAGACGACAGAAAAGTTGGTCTTGGTCACGGTAACCTCGGTGCTATGCTTCTCAGAGAAGAAACAAAATGTTTTGCGTTCCTCGCAGGTCACGAATCTTTCGCTGCTGCTGAAGGTGCTATCGGTATTGCAAGAACCGCAAACAAAGTTAGAAAAGAACCCCTTAAGGTTATTCTCAATGGTCTTGGAAAAGACGCTGCTCAGATTATTTCCAGAATCAACGGCTTCACATATGTTCAGACCAAATTCGACTATGCAACAGGCAAAGTTGAAGTTGTTAAAGAAAAAGCTTACTCCAACGGTGAAAGATCAAAAGTTAGATGCTATGGCTCCGACGACGTTAGAGAAGGTGTTGCTATTATGCACTTAGAGGGCGTTGACGTTTCTATCACAGGTAACTCCACCAACCCCACAAGATTCCAGCATCCCGTTGCAGGAACCTACAAAAAAGAATGTAACGAAATGGGCAAAAAATACTTCTCAGTTGCATCCGGTGGCGGCACAGGCAGAACACTCCACCCCGACAACATGGCTGCAGGCCCCGCTTCTTACGGTATGACCGACACAATGGGCAGAATGCACTCTGATGCTCAGTTTGCAGGTTCTTCATCAGTTCCCGCTCACGTGGAGATGATGGGACTTATCGGCGCAGGTAACAACCCGATGGTTGGTATGACTGTTGCAGTTGCTGTTGCAGTTCAGGAAGCAATGAATAAATAAGGAATTGCAAGGGTTTTAGGACTTTTGAAATTTTCTTGAAAGTAAAAATGTAGAATTTTTTAGTTGGACACATCATTTTGGGATTTTTACCCATGATGTGTCCAACTTTTTACTACAAGGAAAGGCGTATATATTTATGAAAAAATATGTGATAATATCAGGTGTGCCACGTGCAGGGAAAAGTACAGTTTCACAAATAATAGCAAAGAAATTTGGCTTTCAGCACATTAGTATGGACTCAATTATAGCAGGAATAGAAAAGGTATTTCCTGAAACTAAAATTAACACTGAGGTATGGGGCGAACCGCAAAAGAATCTTAAATTCATCAGTTCAAGAATTGCTCCTTTTATAAGAGCAATGATTGATAGTGGAGAATACGACGAATGTGATTACGGCGTGGTAATTGATGTATTTCAACTTTTGCCTTGTGATTATATCAATTTTATTGATGATTCAAAATGTGATATATATTACTTGCTTTCGTCTGATGTGACTCCTGCCG
>SVJL01000052.1 GCA_015068985.1 Oscillospiraceae bacterium | reverse complement strand
TTTTGAAAAAGTCATTCACAATCCCTCCACCAAGCAAAGCTTGGTCCCCCTCCCTTTATACCCCAAGGGCACTTCTTCGCTTCGCTCAGGGCGCACAAGGGAGGCAACGCATTAGCCTAGTTCCATCCCACCAGCAAACAATAATTTATAAAGCATTTACCATAACATAAAACATTACAGGAAAGAGGAAAAACAATGGTTCAGAACTACTACCAAAAAGAAATTGAAACAATGTCTGTTGAAGAGATGAAAAAGCTTCAATCGGAAAAACTCAAAAAACAGGTAAAGCACGTTTATGAAAATGTGCCTTATTACAAAAATCTTATGGATGAAAAAGGCGTCAAGCCCGAAGATGTTAATGGAATTGAGGATTTGCACAAGCTCCCGTTCCTCACAAAAGCAGATTTAAGGGATGCATATCCTTACGGTCTTTTGGCAAAGCCTCTTGAAGATTGCGTGCGTATTCAGTCAACATCGGGCACAACCGGCCGTCGAGTTGTTGCTTTCTACACACAAAAAGACGTTGACCTTTGGGAAGATTGTTGTGCTCGTGCAATTGTTGCGGCAGGCGGAAGCAACAAGGATGTTTGTCAGATTGCATATGGATACGGACTTTTCACCGGAGGCCCCGGACTTAACGGCGGTTCACATAAGGTTGGATGTCTTACACTTCCAATGTCTTCAGGTAACACAGAACGTCAGATTCAGTTTATGACCGATTTGAGCGCAACAATTCTTTGCTGTACTCCTTCTTATGCGGCATATATTGGTGAAACCTTAAAAGAACAGGGCTACAAGCCCGAAGATATTCCGCTCAAAGCCGGTATATTCGGCGCAGAGCCATGGACTGAAGAAATGCGCAGAAGCATTGAAGAAACCCTTGGAATTAAAGCTTATGATATATATGGTTTAACCGAAACATCCGGCCCGGGGGTAGCTTTTGAATGTAGCGAACAGACCGGTATGCATATAAACGAAGACCACTTCCTTGCAGAGATTATCGACCCCGACACAGGCGAGGTTCTTCCCGAAGGAACAAAGGGCGAGCTTGTGTTCACAGCTTTAGATAAGGAAGCATTTCCGCTTCTTCGTTACAGAACAAGAGATATTTGCGTTCTTTCAAGAAAAAAATGTTCCTGCGGCAGAACACTTATCAAAATGGCCAAACCTATGGGCAGAAGCGACGATATGCTCATTATCAGAGGTGTTAACGTGTTCCCGTCTCAGATTGAAACAGTTCTTCTTGAACAGGGCTACACTCCCAACTACCGCATAGAGGTTGACCGTGCAAACAACAACGACACCCTCGATGTATATGTTGAGCTCACCTCAGACCAGTTCTCCGACACAGTTAAAGACATTGCCATCAAAGAAAAAGAGCTTGCTTCTGCTGTGAAAACAATGCTGGGCATCAACCCCAAGATGCATCTTGTTCCCCCCAAGAGTATTGCCAGAAGCGAGGGCAAGGCTGTGAGAGTTGTTGATAAGAGAAAACTCCACGACTAATTGATAATGGAAAGGAAAATGAATTATGAGCGTAAAACAAATTGCAGTTTTTATCGAAAATAAAAAAGGTTCTTTAGCCGATGTTACAAGGTTTATTGCCGACCACAAAATTAATCTTCGTGCTCTTTCAATAGCCGATACTCAGGATTTTGGTATTCTTCGCATAATCACCGATAACCCCGATAATGCCAGAGATATCCTCAGAGAAGCAGGCTACACCGTTACTGCAACATCTGTTCTTGCTGTTGCAATCGACGACGCCCCCGGTGCTATGGCATCGGTTCTCGAAATTTTAAACGATGCCGATGTTGTTATTGAATATACATATGCCTTTATGTCGAGTGCTCCCGGCAAAGCGTATATGATTTTCAGAGTAGACAACAACCACAAAGCTACCGCCGCCCTCACAGCAAAAGGCGTTTCGGTGCTTTCGCAGAGCGACTTGTTCTGAGATTAAATAATTTTAAAAATCACATTAAACCCCGAAGCAGATTTCCAAAAGGAAAAACGCTTCGGGGTTTGTTGTAAATTATTGTTTATAGAACTGCTTAGGTTAGAGCGAAAGGCTCCCCTGTGCAAGGGGAGCTGTCAGCGAAGCTGACTGAGGGGTTGTTTTTTAAAAAATTTATTTACAATCCCTCCACCAAGCAAAGCTTGGTCCCCCTCCCTTTACACAAGGGAGGCAACGCTTCAGCTCAATTTCATCTCACCGCTAAACAATAATTTATCTTATAATTAAGGTCAAATAATCCTCTAATACCCAAGGCAAGATAAGCACGATTGAGCGAAGAAATGCATATGAATGGCGTGTTATCTTCCTTGGCGTCACCCAACTTACGCAGTCAAATTCTAACACGAGGAGAATTACAAATGAAAAACAAAGCGGCAGTAACGCCGATGATGCAGCAATATTTGCAAATCAAAGAAGAATATAACGATTGTATTTTGTTTTTCCGTCTCGGCGATTTTTATGAGATGTTTTTTGATGATGCCATAACTGCTTCAAGAGAGCTTGAAATAACCCTAACGGGCAAAGATTGCGGCATGGAAGAGCGTGCTCCCATGTGCGGTGTGCCTTTTCACAGCGTTCAGGGCTACATTTCAAAGCTCATAAAAAAAGGATACAAGGTGGCAATTTGCGAGCAGGTGGAAGATCCGGCAACCGCAAAGGGAATTGTTAAAAGAGATGTTGTGAGAGTGGTAACCCCCGGTACAGCAGGAGCCGAAAGCGACGCTATCTCTGAAGATAACAACTTCCTTGCCTGCATATATATGGAGGGCGACTTTTTCGGAGTTGCCTTTGCCGACGTTACAACCGGCGAGGTTGTTGTGTCGGACGGAGTGTCCGATTATGGCGAAAGTGCACTAATCAATCTTCTGGCATCTTTCCGCCCGTCCGAAATCATTTTAAATTCCGGCTCTGCTCACAGAAGCAAAGACATTGTGGACCTGCAAAAGAGATACAGCTTTTACGACAGCTACATTGACGATTCATATTTTGATGCCGAAAAAGCACAAAAAAACATTATGCTCCAATTCGGTACAAACACAATAGGCTCATCTTTTTTGGAAAAAGACTGCTGCACTTCCGCTCTTGGCGGACTCCTTGCGTATTTGTATGAAACTCAGAAAGTTGACCTTACTCACATCAACTCGTTCAAATATGTTGAAAGCACTCAGCATCTTCAAATTGACATCAGCTCTTTCCGCAACTTAGAGCTGACCGAAACAATGAGAGACAAAGAAAAACGCGGTTCTCTTCTGGGCATTCTTGACCGAACCAAAACCGCAATGGGCGCACGCAGACTAAAATCGTGGATTGACCGTCCTCTTATTAATGCTGACGGAATCAATATGCGTCTTGATGCTGTTGAAGAGCTGGTAGATAAAATAGAAACAAGAGAAGAAATAACCGAAGCACTAAAAAAAGTGTATGACATCGAAAGAATACTTTCCAAGGTTGTGTATGGCTCGTGCAATGCCAGAGACTTTTTGTCGCTGCGTCAAAGCCTCGAAAACCTACCCGACGTTAAATCGGCTCTTAAAGAATGTACATCGGCGTATCTTTCAAACATTCACTCAAATCTGAATGTTTTGTCCGATCTTAGACTTTTGATATATTGTGCAATTGTTGACGAACCGCCAATCACAATCAAAGAGGGCGGTATGATAAAAAAAGGCTTCGACAAGGAGCTGGATTCTGTTAAAGATGTGCTCAACAACGGCACCTCATATATTGCCGCCATTGAAGCAAAAGAAAAAGAACGCACAGGCATCAAAAACCTGAAGGTTGCCTACAACCGTGTGTTTGGCTATTATATCGAAGTGTCAAAATCCAATCTGGACAAGGTACCCGAAGAATACATCCGCAAGCAGACTCTTGTTGGCGGAGAAAGATTTATAACTCAGGAGCTAAAAGACCTTGAAGCAAACATATTAAATGCCAGAGAGCGTGTTAACGCTCTGGAATACGACAATTTTGTGGCAATCAAAAATGAAATTCTCAAAAATCTGCACACCCTGCAAGCAACGGCAAAGCTCGTGTCGATTGTAGACGCCCTTTGTTCTCTTGCAACTGTTGCAGCACGCAGAGGCTACGTTAAACCCCTTGTTGACACAAGCGACATTATAAACATCAAAGATGGCCGCCACCCTGTTGTTGAGGCGAGCCTAAAGGATTCGCTCTTTGTGCCCAACGACACCTATCTCGACACCTCCGACAGCCGGTTTTCAATTATTACCGGCCCTAACATGGCGGGCAAATCGACATATATGCGCCAGACAGCTCTGATTGTGATTATGGCTCAGATGGGCTCTTTTGTTCCGGCAAAAGAATGTCATATTGGCATTGTGGATGCAGTGTTCACAAGAGTTGGAGCATCTGACGATCTGGCTTCGGGTCAGAGCACGTTTATGGTAGAAATGAACGAGGTTGCTCACATTTTGAAAAATGCCACATCAAAAAGCCTTGTTATTCTTGACGAAATAGGCAGAGGCACGTCAACATTTGACGGATTATCCATTGCATGGGCAGTGGCAGAATATATGGCAAACAAAGAGTGTATTGGTGCAAAAACTCTTTTTGCAACCCACTATCACGAGCTTACCGCACTTGAAAACACCGCCGACGGCATCAAAAACTATTCCGTTGCTGTTAAAAAGCGAGGCGATGACATAACATTCCTCCGAAAAATTGTTAAAGGCGGCACCGACGACAGCTTTGGTATTCAGGTTGCTCTTCTTGCGGGGCTTCCACGTGAGGTTATTGACCGTGCAAAACAGGTGCTCTCGGGCATTGAAGCCGGCAACAAAGCACCGTCTAATCCTCAGATAGAATGGGGCAATTGCAGCTTAGGCGATCCCCCTGTGAGCGATGCACTCAAAGAAGAAATTATGGCAATCGACATTTCAACCCTCACTCCCATTGAAGCAATGAACGAACTGTATAAGCTCCAGAAAAAGGTTAGTGAATTATAATGAAAATAAACGTATTACCGCAAACAATAGCAAATATGATAGCCGCAGGAGAGGTTGTTGAACGACCGGCTTCTGTGGTTAAAGAGCTTGTGGAAAACAGCATTGATGCCGGTGCTGATGCGGTAACGGTTGAGGTTCAAAAAGGCGGTATGACCTATATCCGCATAACCGACAACGGCTGCGGCATCGAACCCGACGAGGTTGAAACTGCATTTCTTCGCCACGCCACCAGCAAAATCAGAACAGAGGAAGACCTGAATGCCATCTACACTTTGGGATTTCGCGGCGAAGCTCTTGCCAGCATTGCCGCAGTTGCAAAGATTGACATTTTCACCAAAACAAAAAATAACACCTTTGGCAAGTGTGTGTCTATTGAGGGCGGTGAAATAACCGCATCCGATGAGGCAGGCTGCAGCGATGGCACAACGGTTGTGGTGAGAGATTTGTTTTTCAACACACCTGCCCGTATGAAATTTTTGAAAAGTGATGCAACCGAAACCGGCTATATAACCGACACGGTGAACAAAATGATTCTTGGCCATCCGGGCGTTAAAATAAAGCTTCTTGTAAACGGAAGAATGACCGTTAGCTCACCGGGCGACGGCAGACTTCTGGGTGCAATTTATGCAGTTTACGGCAAAGACTATCAGAAGCATATGACTGAGGTTAGCTACGAAGAAGACGGCATCGAGGTTTCGGGCTACATTGGCACCTCAGCCGTTGCCCGAAAAGACCGCCGGGGTCAGGTGTTTTTCATAAATGAACGCTATATTTCTTCAAAGGTTATTTCTGCCGCAGTGTCGGAAGCTTTTCAGAACACTGTTATGGTGGGCAAATATCCCGTGTGTGTGCTGATGATAAAGGTGAACGGCAACTTTGTTGATGTCAATGTTCACCCCACAAAAATTGAAGTGCGTTTTTCGGACGATAAAAAGGTATATAATTCTGTGTTCTGGGCAGTAAAAAATGCTCTTTCGGCAAAAAAATATGTGCCCGAGGCGGAATTTAAAAAGTCTGATGGGGCACTTGAAGCAGAAGCTGCGGCAAAGGTGAGAGCAGATGTCGTTAAAGAACAAAACCGTGCTTCTCAGATAGACATCAATCTGCTTCGTGATTCCTTTTTTAAAACGAGTGCTCCAAAAGAGGCAGCGGCTTCCGATTTTAAAACGAGCGTTCCAAAAGAGGTGGCGGCTTCCGATTTTAAAACAAGTGCTCCAAAAAAGGAAATAGCTTCAGATTCAACCATAGACGAAGCTCAGATTCCAAAGCATATAGCATCAAATGCTTTCTTTTCCAAAGACGACCTATCCACTTTAAAATCGGGCACAAGGGCATCATCAGATGCTTTAACAAAACCGGAACCCGTTCCCCAATCCGAAAAGCAAGAGACTATTATATCCGATGCCCCAATTACTCCGACAGAAGAGACAAAACCGGAGCCGTTTGTGGCAGAAGATAACAAAAAAGAGATTATCCCCCAAACACCACCCCTCAAGGCAGGAGTCGATTTCAACCTTGTGGGACAAGTGTTTGCAACATATATTATTGTGCAAAAGAATAATGAAATGCTGATAATTGACCAGCACGCAGCTCAGGAACGTCTGTTTTTTGAGCAGCTTTTGGAGGAATATTCCCAAAAGGTGATTGCGTCACAGGTTTTGCTGCTTCCAGTCACAGTCACCTTTGATGCGGTGCAGTTCCCCCTTGTGTGCGACAACTTTGAGTTTTTTAAAACTCTGGGTTTTGAGTGTGAAGAATTTGGCGAAAACGCAGTTGTTTTAAGAGCAGTTCCGGCGGCAATATCTGATGCCGACATACAAGACACCTTCACCGACATTGTGTCGCTTCTTGAGTCGGGCTGCAACAACATCAAAAAATCTATTGCCGAAGAGGCTCTTCACACAATGGCGTGCAAACGTGCCATAAAGGGCAACAGCATTATGACAAGAGCCGAAATGGAAAGCCTTGCCGAAAAGGTTTTAATGCTCGACTCTATCAACACCTGCCCTCACGGCAGACCCATATGCATTTCTATGACAAAGTATGAGCTTGAAAAGCAGTTTAAGAGGATTGTGTAAAATGAAAACCCTTATTCTCATAGTCGGGCCAACCGGAACGGGGAAAACCGAGCTTTCGGTTAGTCTGGCAAAAGAGCTAAGCACTGAGATAGTGTCGTGCGATTCTATGCAGATATACAAAGGCATGGACATTGGCACCGCAAAGGTAACCCCTGCAGAGGCGGGAGGTGTGCCTCATCATATGATAGATATAAAATCTCCTTTTGATAGCTACAGCGTGAGCGACTTTTGCCGTGATGCAAAGGAGTGCAGCGAAAAGATTTTTGCAAAGGGCAAGCCGGTTATAATGGTTGGGGGAACAGGTTTATATGCCGATTCCTTTGCCAACGATACCGATTTTACCGAAACCGGCACAAATGAGCAAATCAGGGCAGAGCTTTCTGCTTATGCCGAAGAAAACGGCATTGAAGCACTTCACAATATGCTGGCATCCATCGATGCCGAAAGTGCCGCATCCATTCACCCAAACAACGTTAAAAGGGTGATAAGAGCCATCGAATATTATCGGCTCACCGGCGAAACAATTTCTGAGCATAATCGCAAAACTAAAGAAAAGCCGTCTCCATACAGATGCATATATATTGGTCTTGAAAGAGACCGTGATGAGCTTTATGAACGCATCGACAGTCGAGTTGACCTGATGATGAAAAAAGGCTTGCTTGCTGAGGTATGGACTCTTTACGCAATGGGATGCCGTTCTCATCACACATCGATGCAGGCTCTTGGCTACAAAGAGCTCATCTGGTATATCGAGGGCAAATGCACCCTCGACGAGGCGGTCAGAATTCTGAAGCGTGATTCGCGCCGCTATGCCAAACGCCAACTAACGTGGTTTGGCAGAAACAAAAATATTAACTGGATTAACCTTAGCTCCTGCAAAACAAAAGAGCAGGTTATGAAAACTGTCAGAAGCATTCTTGCCAAAAACGAGGTGACGATTTGAAAAAGAACATCTTTAAAATAGCTCTTGTGATAGCACTTGTTTTTTTCATAATATACAATTTAATAAGTCTTTCAACCTCTTCGCAAAACACCGTTGTTGCTCAGCTCGAAACCTTAGAGATAACCTACGATTTTGACGGGATAGTGTCGAGAAGTGAGGAATATGTTAAGCTTGATATGGAAGAAAACGGCGTGCTCGACCTTTCTGTTGCCGAAAACGAAATGGTAAAAAAGGGCAAGATGATTGCCGTGTATTACGACAGCTCCATCGACGAGACAAAAAGAAAAAAGCTTGCCGAAATCAACAAAAAAATTAACGAAATTAATTCTTCTCCCACAAGCGGCGGCTCTGCCAACGATACTCCCGAAAAGCTCGACGACGAAATTGACAAAAAAATAAATCAGATTGTAAGCGTGGCACAAAGTGCCAACATGACCGAAATAACAACCCTCAGAGAAGACATAAATCTGCTTCTTGGCAGAAAACAAGCGTTGGAAAACGAAGAAATTATTGCAACCGACACTCTCGAAAGCCTGCGTTTGGAAAAACTCAGGCTCGAAAAAGAATATGGCGGCAACAAAAAAGAAATAACCGCTCCGCTCCACGGTATTTTTTCTACCAGAGTTGACGGCTACGAAACAATTCTCACACCTGAAATGGCTGTTTCGATGACAGTGTCGGACTTTGAAACCGCAAGAGACAAAGACGTTTCTTCTCACGATGCCGCAAACAAGGGCGTTGTGTGCAAAATCATAGACAATTCAAAATGGTGGCTTTCGGTTCTTGCCGACGAGGCAGGAGCAAAGGCGTTTAAGGTTGGCGAGAGCACAAAGCTCCGTTTTGCAGGTGAAAACAAAGACATCAGTGCCACTGTTGAATACATTTCTCAGGCTCAGGACGGCAAATATATTATCACATTTTCTTCCAATGCCCACAGTGAATATATGCTCACCAGCCGACTGGTGTCGGTTACGGCAATAAAGAGCACCTATTCCGGCCTGAAAGTGCCACTTGAAGCAATAAGAGTTAAAGACGGAAACCCGGGCGTGTATGTGCGTACCGAAAACACAGTCAAATACAGAAACATAGACGTCTTATACAAAAATGACGAAATTGCCATTGTGAGAGTTGACAACACAAAAGCCGGTTCGCTGCTTTTGTATGACGAAATTATAGTTGATGCGTAGCATAGGTGGATAATGTTCATAAAAACGTACACAAGGAGGAATGTGTGTGTCGATCAAAGAGAATTTAGACAAAATTAAAGAAAACATTGCAAAGGCTTGCTCAGAATGTGGACGCAATCCCGACGACGTGCTGGTTCTTGCTGTTACCAAAACCCGCAGTGCTGCCGAAATTAATGAAGCCATAAGCTGTGGCATAACCGACATTGGCGAAAACCGTGTGCAGGAGCTGCTTAGCAAATATGACGATGTTGTGCCCGGAGTGAGATGGCACATAATCGGGCATCTTCAAAGCAACAAGGTCAAATATATTGCCGACAAGGTTAGCATGATTCATTCGGTCGATTCGCTAAAGCTCGCCGAAGAAATTGACCGCCGCTGCGCACCTCTTGGAAAAGTTATGGACATTCTCATTGAGGTGAACTCCGGCGAAGAAAACAAAAACGGCGTTGCCTTTGAAGACACCGATGAGCTTATACGTAGAGTTAAAGAGCTCAAAAACGTGAGCATAAAAGGTCTTATGACAATGGCTCCTTTGGCAGCAAGCGAAGAAGAGCTCAAAAAAGTTTTTTCAAATTTATATCAATTATCTGTTGACATTGAGGCAAAAAAATATGATAATGTAAGTATGAAGTGCCTTTCAATGGGCATGTCGGGCGATTATGTTGAGGCAGTAAAGCAAGGTGCAACCATAATCCGCCCCGGCAGGACATTGTTTAGTATATAACCTTAATAGGAGGAAAATAAAATGGGTTCAATAATGGATTGGGTAAAAACCACCATCGGTATTACCGAAGAAGAAGAAAATGATGATTTTATGGAAGCTGCCGCTCAGGAGCCTGCCACAATTCCTATGAGAAGCAGAAGACCAAGCGTTGAGGAAATGCCCTCATCATCGGGTGCAAGAAGAAGCCGTGTTGTTAATATCAACACCACTGCACAGCTCAAGGTTGTTGTTGTGCAGCCTATGTCATATAACGACGCCCCCGAAATTGCAGACCATCTCAAAGCAAAAAAACCCGTTGTTGTAAATCTCGAAAAGCTCGAAAAATCAGTTGCTTCAAAGATTTTTGATTTCTTGAGTGGAGCAGTTTTTGCTCTCGACGGCAGTATGCAAAAGGTTTCTAACGGCATTTTGCTTGTTGTGCCAAACACTATGGGCATAATGGGTGATTTTAGTGATGAACTGAAAACTCAGGGCATTTTTGACGTATTTTAATTTATGATTAGCAAACAAAAAATAATCTCTCCTGCCGACTCTGACGAGCTGAAAGGGATTCTGGCTCACGCCTGTGACCTCTACACCAAATCTGAGTTTTCGGGAAGAGCCTTTTTCACCAAATTTCTTACCCCTGCCGATGCCCGTGAGATTGAAATGCGCTTTCCGAAGCTGAGTGTGCCGCTATCATTTTTTGGCGGTTACCACGATGCCGAAAGGCTTGTCGCCTGCTTTGGTGAGGTGTATGACAACTCAGAATATCCCATAAGGGCTGTAATGGTGCACCAAAAGGGCGGCAGAGAGCTATCGCACAGAGATTATATGGGCACAGTGCTCTCTCTTGGCATCAAGCGGGAAATGATAGGCGATATAGTTGTTACAGACGATGGTGCATATGTTTTTTGCCTTGAAGAAATTGCCGACTTTATTGCCGACAGCCTCATAAAGGTTGGCGGTGCGGGAGTTAGTGCCAAGGTTATAGACGGTCCGCAAAACATCGTGATTGAGCGCAAATATGAAAAGCTTTCTGCAACGGTTTCGTCACTAAGGCTTGATTGCGTAGTCAGTGCCGCAACAGGAAAATCACGAAGTGCTTCTTCGCCCTTTATTGGCAAAGGGCTTGTTTGCGTAAACTATAAAGAGGCATCGTCGGTGAGTATGAGCATCAAAGACGGCGACGTTGTGAGTGTGAGAGGAATGGGCAAATTTTTGATTCGCACCGATGAACGGCTCACAAAAAAAGGCAGAATACACGTTGATATATATAAATATGTTTGAGAGGATGATACACAAATGATGACCCCACTTGATATTCAGACCAAGAGCTTTTCCAATGCTCCCCTTGGCTACAAGAAAACCGAGGTGGATTCGTTCACAGAAGAAGTTCTTACCAACTACGAAACACTTTACAAAAGCTATAACGAAGCTAACGAAAAAATTAAGGCTCTTCAAAAAGAAATCGACACATACAAGGGAATGGAAGACACAATGAAAAACACTCTTGTTGTGGCTCAGAGCTCTGCCGAACAGCTCACATCTTCTGCACGTAAGGAAGCAGAGGCAATTGTAAGTGAGGCAAATGTTAAAAGTCAGGAAATTATTGCAAAGGCAAACGAACGTCTCGGAGAGCTCAGCTCAGTATGAAAATCTCAAAACCGAAATTTCTATGTTTCTGCGCCGCAGCAAAGCCGACATGGAAGTGCAGGTTATGTCGATGGGTCAGCTTGCCGACAAAATAAGCGGAAGCTCTGTGTGATGGCGGAGCGTGTGTGATGAAAAATCTTGCATCAGTAAAAGTCATAAAAGAAATTCTCGCCGAAAGCGGATTTAAGTTTTCAAAATCTCTTGGTCAGAATTTTCTTACCGATGAGAGCGTGCTTGAAAAAATTGTTTTGGGTGCCGAGATAGATTCAGACACCGGTGTCATAGAAATCGGCCCCGGCTTTGGCACACTCACCCAGAGGCTTTGTATGGCTGCCAAAGGCGTGGTGTGCATCGAGATTGACAAAACTGCAATTCCGATTTTAGAAAGCAATTTGTCGGATTTTGACAATTTAACAATCATAAACGACGACGTGCTCAAATGTGATTTGCACGCAATAATAAATGAACAATTTAAAGATGGCAGAGTTTGTCTTGCGGCAAACCTGCCCTACTATATTACCACACCAATCATAATGCACGTTTTAGAATCGGCACTGCCGGTTGAATCGCTAACGGTTATGATTCAAAAAGAGGTTGCAATGCGAATTGCCGCACCCGAGGGCACAAAAGACTATGGGGCGCTCAGCGTTGCGGTAAATTTTTATGCCGAGCCTCAAATTATAACCCACGTGCCTCCGTCGGCATTTATTCCTCAGCCAAAGGTTTCGTCAACGGTTATAAAGCTTACTCTTCGTGACAAACCGCCTGTTGAGGTTAAAAACGAAAAGGGATATTTTAAAATTGTGAAGGCGGCTTTTGGTCAAAGAAGAAAAACTCTTTTGAATGCTCTTTCCAACTCGGCAGAGATTCCTCTCGGAAAAGAGGAAATATCAAAGGTTCTTGCCAAATGCGGCATTGATGAAAAACGTCGTGGCGAAACTCTCAGCTTGCAAGAGTTTGCCAACATAGCAAATGAAATTTTTGAATAAGCAGTTGCGTTAATATCCGAACCCGTTTTGGGTGCGTGTTTTTACGCCACTGCATCGTTAAAATACTCGCAAATGCGTCAGCATTAGCTGCGTTTTTGCCTTACATTGCCGCAAAAACACAGCACCGAAAATTCTTTGAACCTA
>SVJL01000051.1 GCA_015068985.1 Oscillospiraceae bacterium | reverse complement strand
TATGGTGCATTCACCGGCACAAGCTTTATCTGAACAGGCCACTGAGAAAGTTGACTCTGAATCGGTGAGTGAGAAGTTTGTGACGGAGCTACTTCTCTTTTTATCATCTTTGAATTGGTTCCGGGGAAACCGCAGGGAAGCGGTGCTTTTTTTTGCCCGGATGCAAGAACAGCAGCTTCATCATATGCAGGGGCTTCACGCTCTTCAAAAGATATTGCCCCTGTATGGCAGGCAGGCAAGCAATCGCCGAGGCCATCGCAATAGTCCTCACGGGTGAGCTTTGCTTTGCCGTTTATCATTTCAATTGCGCCCTCATGGCAAGCTGCCGCACAGGCTCCGCAACCATCACATTTTTCTTCATCAATTTTAATTATTTTTCTGATCATAGCTTATTCCTCCTTGACTTTATGGTCATATTATAGTATATTATTTAAAGAAAATCGGTTGTTTTTACAACAGAAAGTGAGAAAACATGAAAAATAATATTGATGTTTTAAAACGCACTCAAATGTTTGCCGGTGTTGCAGACACCGAGATTGAATCTATGCTTTCATGCTTGGGAGCAAGAGAGGTTAAATACAAAAAGGGCGAATATGTGTTAAGACAAGGTGAAAAAACCGATTCTATTTCCATTGTGACCGAGGGCGTTCTTCACATTCAGAATGACGATTACTGGGGAAGCCGCAGCATTCTTGGTCAAATAGAGGTTGGCGAAATGTTTGGCGAAGCATATGCCATGGCAAGGGATGATACACTTTTAAACGATGTTGTTGCAGTGGAGGATTCGGTTGTTATGTTTTTTAACGTTAAACGAATAATCACAACCTGCCCGTCTTCTTGCTCTTTTCATGCACTTGTAACTCAGAACCTCTTTTTTGCAATTTCAGAAAAAAACCGAAAGCTTGTTCAGAAGCTCAGCCATATGGCAAAGCGGTCAACACGAGAAAAACTGATTTCGTACTTGTCGGAAGAGGCGAAACGACAAAGCAGCTCAAATCTGACAATTCCGTTTAACCGTCAACAACTTGCAGACTTCCTTTCGGTAGACAGAAGTGCAATGTCGAACGAGCTTTGCAAAATGCGTGACGAAGGTCTTTTGAGTTTTATCAAAAACAACTTTGTGTTATTTAATTTGAATAATGCATAATTACGAAACCTTTATATTCACAATTTAATTTTTACACAATCTTAATATGATATATTGTATAATAAACAGATACAAAAAAGTTTAATCCACATAATAACGGAGGAAAAAACATGAGCAAAATTATCGTAAGTGAAAATGCACCCAAGGCAATTGGTCCCTATTCTCAAGCTGTGTGTGCCGGTGGAATGATATACACATCAGGGCAAATTGCAATCAATCCACAAAGTGGCGATGTTGAAGCATGCACAATTGAAGCTCAGACAGAGCAGGTTTGCAAAAACATCAAGGCTATACTTGAGGACGGCGGAAGCGGAATTGAAAAGGTTGTAAAAACCACCTGTTTTTTGAAAGATATGAAAGATTTTGCAGCATTTAATGCAGTGTATGAAAAATATTTTGTATCGAAGCCTGCAAGAAGCTGTGTGGCGGTGAAGGAACTGCCTAAAAATGTGCTTGTTGAAGTGGACACAATAGCTGAAATGTGATTTTATTTGCACCAAAATAAGTTGGATGACGTTAAGGAAGATAACACGCCATCCATATGCTTTTCTTTGCTCTTGGTGCTTATCTTGCCTACGGCATTTTAAAAATCTGCATTTTTTGCCGAACGAAAATTAACTCCGGCTATCAGCCGTCGAACAGAATTTTCTAAATCAATGCAATGAAGCGGAAACTGATTTTGCATTGATTTTCGGCAAAAAATTTGATTTTTAAAACCGATAAGCAATTCCGCTCCGAAAAGCATATGGATGGCTGTTTAGAGCTCTAAACTAATCTTGTGCAAAGCCCGAAGTTCTATTGGCTTCACGTCGCAACCTATGAGTACGGTTTATAAATTGTATTTTTCCAATATGCACCTTGCAATATCAATTACTTATGCTGATTGCAAGGTGCAAGCCGAGCTTCATCTGAGTGATGAGTGCGAGGCGGTATTGAAAGAAAAATGCAATTTATAAACAGGAAGTACTCATTCAGTTGCAAAGAGAAGCTAATAGAACGAGTGGCTCGCAAATACAGCGTTCTTCTTTATGCTCATCCAACTTAAGTTACCACATATAATACAACCAGAAACGGGGAATTAATTATGGGAATGACAATGACTCAAAAAATTCTTGCCGCCCACGCAGGACTAAGCGAAGTTTGTGCAGGTCAGCTTATATCGGCAAAGCTCGATATTGTTTTGGGTAATGATATAACCACACCTGTTGCAATCAACGAATTTAAAAAGGCAGGCTTTGACAAAGTGTTTGACAAAGATAAAATTGCCGTTGTTCTGGACCATTTTGTGCCTAACAAAGACATTAAAGCTGCCGAACAATCAAAGCAGTGCAGAGAGTTTTCGTGCTCTCAGTGCATAAGCCACTTCTACGATGTTGGCAAAATGGGCATTGAGCACGCACTGCTGCCCGAACAAGGCGTGGTAACAGCAGGCGACTGCATCATCGGTGCCGACAGCCACACCTGTACATATGGTGCACTTGGTGCGTTTTCGACCGGCGTTGGAAGCACTGATATGGCTGCCGCAATGGCAACAGGAACTGCGTGGTTCAAGGTGCCGTCGGCAATTAAATTTAATCTTACGGGAAAGCTACCGACAAACTGCAGCGGTAAGGATGTTATTCTTTACATTATTGGTAAAATCGGCGTTGATGGTGCTCTTTACCGCAGTATGGAATTTGGCGGAGATGGTGTGAAAAACCTTTCTATGGACGACCGCCTCTGCATTTGCAATATGGCAATTGAGGCCGGTGCCAAAAACGGAATCTTCCCCGTTGACGACGTGACAATGAGTTATATGGAGGGAAGATGCGAAAGAAAACCCATGGTGTATGAAGCAGATGCAGATGCAAAGTATGATGAAGTGATAGAAATCAATCTTTCAGATATGGTGCCGATTGTAAGCTGTCCTCACCTTCCCGAAAACACCAGACCGGCAAGCGAGATTTCGGGCATTAAAATAGATCAGGTTGTTATCGGAAGCTGCACAAACGGCCGTATGGAAGATATGGAAGCAGCCTACAAGGTGCTCTCGGGCAAAAAGATAGCTAACGGAGTGAGATGTATAATTATTCCGGCAACAATGGCGATTTACCGTGAGTGTGTTGAAAAAGGGTATGTTACAGCGTTTATCGACGCCGGGGCAGTTGTTTCCACACCAACCTGTGGTCCTTGTCTTGGCGGATATATGGGAATTCTGGCAGCGGGTGAAAGATGCATAGCAACAACCAACCGTAATTTTGTTGGCAGAATGGGACACACCGACAGCGAGGTTTATCTGGCAAGCCCACTCACTGCTGCAGCAAGTGCCTTGACAGGTTATATTACAAATCCGGAGGTATGACAAAATGAACACAAAAGGAAAAGTTTTTAAATATCCCGACAATGTTGACACCGATGTTATAATTCCTGCAAGATATTTAAACACTGCAGATGCAAATGAGCTTGCCAAACATTGCATGGAAGATATTGATGCTTCATTTGTTGGCAAGGTTGAAAAAGGCGACTGCATTGTCGCAGGCTGGAACTTTGGATGCGGTTCGTCACGCGAGCACGCTCCCCTTGTTATAAAAACCTGCGGCACCGGATGCGTTATTGCCAAAAGCTTTGCACGCATTTTTTACCGCAACGCCATCAACATCGGTCTGCCTATTCTTGAATGCGAGGAAGCTGCCGATGAAATTAATGCAAACGATGAAATTTCGGTAGACTTTGACACAGGAATCATCACAAATCACACAAGCGGAAAGACATATAAGGCACAGCCATTCCCCGAATTTATTCAAAGTATAATAAAAAAAGGCGGGCTATTGGCATCGTTAAAATCTGAATAAATTGTATATATTTTCCTTTTGCCTCTTCTATGAAGCTGTTGAAGCATTATTCGAGGGATTCAATAAATGTGTATTTTTACAGAAAGGAAAGATATGGTTTGAACAAAAAAATTGCAGTTATACGAGGTGACGGAATTGGTCCGGAAATTATGAACGAGGCCATAAAGGTGCTCAACAAAGTTGGAGAGCTTTTTGGCCACACCTTCTCCTATACCGATGTTGATATGGGAGGCTGTGCAATCGACAAATACGGCGAACCTCTTCCGGATGGTGAGCTAAAAAAATGTCTGGAATCAGATAGTGTGCTTCTTGGAGCAGTGGGCGGTGACAAATGGAACAATGTTGCCGGAGACAAGCGTCCTGAAAAAGGACTTTTGAAGCTGAGAGCTGGAATGGGCGTGTATAGCAACAACCGCCCCGCAAAAATATGGCCGCAGCTCATTGATGCATCACCATTGAAGCCTTCTATTGTTGAAAAAGGTATTGATTTTATAATTGTGAGAGAGCTTATTGGCGGCATCTACTTTGGTGAACACAAAACCGAGGGCAGCACGGCAACAGACATTATGTGCTACACTAAAGATGAAATTGAACGCATTGGAAGAATCGGATTTGAAACCGCACGAAAAAGAGGCAAAAAGCTTTGCAGTGTTGAAAAGAGCAATGTGCTCGATACAAGCCGTATGTGGAAAAGTGTTATGCACGAGCTTTCAAAAGAATATCCCGACGTTGAGCTGACCGATATGCTTGTTGACAACTGTGCAATGCAGATTGTAAAAAATCCGGCTCAGTTTGACGTTATTGTAACGGAAAATATGTTTGGCGACATATTGTCTGACGAAGCATCAATGATAACCGGTTCAATTGGAATGATACCTTCATCAAGCCTTGGAGATTCGAGCCTCGGACTTTACGAACCGATTCACGGCTCCGCTCCCGACATTGCCGGAAAAGACATTGCCAACCCAATTGGCATGATTCTTTCTGCTGCAATGATGCTGAAATACAGCTTCGATATGAACACTGAAGCCGATGCTATCGAAAAGGCAGTGTTTGATGTTTTGGAAGACGGATATCGCTGTGCCGACATTTTTCCGCAAAGCAGCACCACCTGCAAAAAGGTTGGATGCATCAAAATGGGGCAGCTCATAGCTGAAAAGCTGAAAAAATAATACACGAAAAAAATGCTATGAAAGCGAGGGTGCTTTCATAGCATTTTTGTTTTAGTTAATTTTTATTTTTTTGTCTTGCAAAAAATGCACCAATTATCATAATTACAGCAAAAACAATGAGATAAAACAGCACCGGAAACGAGAAGGTACCATTTGCTTTTGCTGCTATGTATGGAGTAATACCGTGTGCATAAACGGCAGCGAAAACCATAAATAAGCAAGCAACAATAGATATTGTCGGAAGGACAAAACGTTTGAAGATGCCTAAGTCTTTTTCTTTTTTCATCCATGCAATGAAAATAGGAATATACATTGCATAAATTGTGATGATCGGGAGTTCGGATGAATCAAAGTTGAAAATACCAAACCATCCATCTGTAAGATTTGCACCATAGAAATATACAAGCCACAATGCACATACAAAGAGACCCCAAACAGAAGAATTTGTTGTCATATTTGTAGCTTTATCAACCTGAGCAAAGGTTTCTGGTCTGGGTCCCATATTACGTGCCGCAATGGCGTACATACCACGAGTTGCACCAACCATAAGTCCGTTGAGTGTGCCAAGACAAGAAATAATAATGCAAATGTTGAGAATGGTTCCGCCAACACCGCCAAAAATGTTTATGAAGGCTGTTGTTGCACCATCATTTATCAACACCTCATTTGTAGCACCACCGGCAACACCAATAAAATACAAAACATATGCTGCAACAACAATCAATGAACCAATTATGAGTGCCAAGGGAAGATTTCTCTTGGGGTTCTTCAATTCAGCGTTAATTGATGTGGCAACAATCCAACCCTCATAGGCAAAAACTGTTGCAACAATAGCAGCAAAAAGACCGCTGCTTGCACTTCCACCAACGGCTTCGGTAACAACAGTAGAAAAATTGTTTGTGAGAGTTCCGTTAGCAAGGCCAACAACTGTGCCGACAATCGCCATAAGGGTGATAGGTATTAATTTGATAATTGTGGCACTAATCTGAAATTTGCCTGCGAGCTTCGGCGAAAGAGCATTCATTGTGTAGGATGCAATAAGGAAAAAGCCGGCAAGAGCCATTACCTGGGCACTGACCATATCCCAACCAAAAAGAACACCAAAATATCTGGCCGATACCCACGAAAGAACAGACGTCATACCCGGATAATATATATTTACCATAAACCATGCCAAATAGTAACCATAGCCTTCTCCGCAGGTTGCTTCAGCATAATCGACAACTCCGCTTACCTTTTCATACTTGGTTGCCATAACAGCAAACTGAGCAGAGCATATAATCATTAGCAAACCTGTAATAATCCATGCCGCAATACCCAATGGCATATTTCCGCCCGTGGCTGCCAAAACGTTTTGAGCTTTAAAGAATACTCCCGAGCCGATAACCGTTCCAACTACCATACAGATGGCGGTTATTAGGCCGTATTTTTTTGTAAGTTTTTCCATTAACTCGTCTCCTTTGTTTTTAAAATAATATAACACTAATTCATATTATAACATACTTTTTGAAATTGTAAATAGAAAATTTTCTATTTTGTTTAAAAAATCTTCATATTGTCATGGCATATTTATCTATATCGTCAATAACTTTTGCAATAGCGTGTTCTTCATTGCTGACCGTTATATAATCGGCTGCAGCCTTTGCCTCAGGCACAGCATTGGAGACAGCAACTCCGATTTGAGCGGTTCTGAGCATCGATACGTCGTTATTATAATCACCTATGGCAATTGTTTTTGATTTGTCAATACCAAGGATAGAAACGAGCTTTGAGATAACAGTGCCTTTGGAAATCCCCTTTGGCAAAATTTCATAAAGTGTTTGCTCAGAGCGTATAAAATCAACATCGTTTGCCATTGGATGAGAGTTTAAAAGCTGTGCAAGCTCAGTGATTTTACTCTCGTCTTTATCGCCAAAAAGTATTTTAGCGATAGGCTCATCAACGTCTTTATAATCACGCACAATATTGGGCATATTGGTGTGTTTTCTGAAATCTGCCATTGCCTGATTTTCTCTGCAAAAGTAGGTTTTGTCAAAGGTGTTTACCTGTATGCCAAGGCCGGAAATGCTTTTGTCGGCATATTCGACAAGAGCTATAGCATCCCTCTGCAAGGTCTGAGTCCATATATATTGCTTCTTTCGATGGTCATACACACCGCCGCCGTTTATGCAGCCAAAGGGTGCATTGGGGTTAACCTTTTCGTAAATGTCTGACACAAAAAACGGCATACGTCCCGTTATAAAAGTGAAAAAACCGCCCTCATTTTTAAAATACTCAATTGCATCAAGATTTTGCTTTGATATTGACTTGTCATTTTTGAGTAAAGTGCCATCAAGATCGGTACAAATGAGCACACCATTAAATTTTCCCATAACCTGCTCCTTTTTGTTTTTTTCTTAAAAAAGACAATATTCTTCTTGCTGTGTATTCATCAACGATTAATGTATCAATAATGTGAGTACGCAATGCACCGACTATTGCCTCGGTTTTATCTTCTCCTGATGCAATTGCAACCGTATGTCTTGCATTTTTCAAGTTTTCTTCCGATGCACACAGGGTGTTCTCATATATATCCAGAAACTTTCCATCTTCATTAAAAAAATGCGTAGAAATGTCGCCTATAGCAGATATACATTTTTCGTTATATCCAAATATCTTTTCAAAAGATTTAATTATTTCATTGTTTCCGATTCCAATTATTGCAAGGTCAATATCACACCACAAATCGTGGAGCTTTTTATAATAAGAGGTTTTTTTGAACAATTCACAATCTTCAAGGCTATCGGGTCTGTAAGGAAACCATGCATATTTCACTTTAGAGCCGATTTTGTCGGCAAAGCTTCTTGCCAGTTCATTCGACAAAAAATACGATTGCTCCTGATCTGTTGCACCAAAAAGTGGAAAAACAATATTATCGTGACAATTGATACTGCCAAATTCTGAAATCAGCAACGAAATGGTGCGTCCCCATGAAATGGCAATTTTTTGATTACCCTTTTCTATAATGGATTGAATAAAATTTGCTGCCTTTTTAACAGTCATTAACAAACACAAAGATTCATCCTCGGAACTGACACCGCACACAACTGCATTTTTAATTTTGAACTCATCACAAATAGCCTGTTCAAGCTCTGTGCAAGTTGTCTCCGGATCATTAATCTTGATTTCCACAATCTGTTCCCTTATTGCATCATTCAACAATTTAGAAACAGTCTGACGAGATAAGTTCATTATTTTTGCGATTTCGCTTTGAGTGTGTTTCTTTTCGTAATAAAGCACTGCCGCTTCTTTCATCTGTTTTTTTTGAAAATCCATTTTATCTCACCTTTTGTATGAGTTTTGTAATTCTGCTACATTATATCACTAATTAAGCCCCGAGTCAAACTTTTAACATTTGTCATTGACAGATGTTAAAAGAGATGCTATAATCAGATAAAAATTAAAATAAGGAGCGATAAATATGCTGGTTACTATGAAGGAAATGCTATGTGATGCAAAGAAAAATCACTATGCAATCCCTGCATTTGATGTGAGCAATTATGAAATGATGAAAGCTATTTTGGAAACCTGCGAGGAAGAAAGGTCCCCTGCCCTGCTTATGACCCTCGGAGTGGACACACAAGGAAGAAATCTTCAACTTCTGTCTTCGATGATAAAAGGTGCTTCGGCATTTTTTAAGATTCCGATATGCCTTCATATGGACCACGCAACCGATATTGATTTTATTAAATACGGATGTGACAATGGCTACAGCTCTGTTATGTATGACGGTTCGGTGCTTCCTTTTAGCGAAAACGCAAAAAACACTGCCATCGTTACCGAATATGCTCATAAAAAAGGCATTACCGTTGAGGCCGAGCTCGGACACGTTGGTAATGCAAGTGTGGGGAGTATAAGCGAAACCGGAACAGACACCGATCCCGGAGAAAGTTTAACCGTTCCCGACGAAGTTGAAAAATTCGTTGAGATTACAGATGTTGACGCTCTTGCGGTTGCTATAGGCACATCTCACGGAGTGTATCAGAAAACACCGGAACTCAGAATTGACAGACTTGATGAAATAACCTCGGTTTGCGACAGACCGCTTGTTTTACACGGTGGAAGCGGCACTCCCGACAACCAGATGCAAAATGCCATTCACCACGGTATTACAAAGATTAACATTTATTCTGATGTTCTTTTTGCTCTCAACCAAGGATTAAAAGGAACTTTAAACACAATAACGAATCCATCAACCTGGCCTTTCCTCGTGTATGAAGATGCCATTGAAATGATGAAAGATGTTGTACGTGAAAAGCTGAGAACTTCCGGAAGTGCAGGAAGGATATAAGGTGATAACAATATGAAAACAAGAGCAGTACGTCTTTATGGAGAGAACGATGTAAGATTGGAAGAGTTTGAACTCCGTCCCATCACATCGGGTGAGCTTCTTATTAAAATCGTTTCAGACAGCGTATGTATGTCTACACACAAAACTATTCTTCAGGGGGCAAAGCATCTGCGTGTTCCTGAAAACGTGGCAGAGCATCCGATTATTATCGGACACGAATTTTGTGCAGAGGTTGTTGAAGTTGGCGATAAATGGAAAGGCAAGTTTTCTGTGGGCGACAAGGTTGCAATGCCTCCTGTGCTTGCTTATCTTGGCGGTGCCGAAACAGTTGGATATTCCTTTGAACATATAGGAGGCGTTTCTACATATTCCATTGTCTATGAACACATTCTTGACAACGATTTTCTGATTAAACTCAAAGGCGATTCCTACTTTAACGGATCGCTCATAGAGCCTGCATCGTGTGTTATAAGAGGCTATAAGGAAAGCTTTCATCTTGACGAAAATCATAACCATATAATGGGAATAAAAGAAGGCGGAAAAGTGGCAATTTTAGCCGGTTGCGGGCCTATGGGAATGGTGGCAATTGATATTGCACTTCACGGCAAAGTTAAACCATCTATGGTGGTAGTTACCGACCTTGACAAGTCGAGACTTGAACGCGCAGCATCTATTTTTTCTCCCGAAAAAGCAGCCCAAGACGGCATCAAGCTTGTGTTCACAAGCACGTCCGACAAAGATGAGCTAATGGAAATTTCGGGCGGAAAAGGGTTTGACGATGTGTTCGTGTATGCTCCGGTTCCTGCAGTGGTTGAGCTTGGCGATGCCATTCTGGGATTCGACGGTTCTCTCAACTTTTTTGCAGGTCCTCTCGACAAAAGCTTTAGTGCAAACTTTAATTTTTACAATGTTCACTACGCCCAGCATCACGTGTCGGGAACAAGCGGCAGCACGCCCGAGGACATGAAAGATATTGTTGAGCTTATTGGCGAAAACCGCCTTGATCCGTCTGTTATGATAACTCACATCGGCGGTATTGACGCAGCGATCGACACAACAGTTAATCTTCCGAAGATACCCGGAGGAAAAAAACTTATATACACCCACATTGAACTGCCTTTGACCGCTCTTGCTGACTTTGAAAAGCTAGGTGCAACAGACGAAAGATTTAAAGCTTTAGACAAGCTCATAAAAGAGAACAACGGGCTATGGTGTGCTGAAGCTGAAAAATATTTGCTGGAGAATTTTTGATAATAAAAATACCGATATTATTCCAGCATGGAATATTTCAGATTAATCTGTTCTCTGATATAGTCCATCTGCTCTAAAATTATTATGCTTTCTTCCATGGGCATAACATCGCTTTGGGTTTTTCCGCATCTGATGCAATCGCAGGCTTCATAAATTTCTTCTTCAAAGCCGTCGCCTATGCTTGGTTTTGAGATCACACGCTCTCCGTCACCGGAATTGACGATAATTTCCTGCACACCATAAAAACGAGGCAGGGTGATGTATCCATTTGTCCCGAATATATATCCGTTTTCAGGCTTTTGGGTGTTTATTGCAGAAGAAACCGAAGCTATTGCACCGCTTTTGTATTTCATCAAAACGTTTGTCTGGCAGTCTACGCCGGAGTTAATATCGGCAACTGAGGTTATAGTTTCGGGTGAACTGCCAAGAAATATTGCCGCAAAATTAAGACCATAAATGCCAACATCAAGAAGCGAACCGCCGGCAGTGTCGTTGCTGAAAAGCTTGGGGTCTTCATCAGGTGTGCAAAAATAACAAAAATCTGCCTGTATGCCCCTTATCTCCCCTATTTCGCCGCTTTGAACAATCTTTTTGGCTTCGTTAATTGCAGGGAGAAAGCGAGTCCACATTGCTTCCATCAAAAACACGCCGTTTTCTTTTGCACACTCATAAAGCTCTACCGCTTGTTTTGCATTTATGCAAACCGGTTTTTCGCATAAAACGTGCTTTTTGGCATTCAGAAAAATTTCTGCACAGGGTTTGTGAAAGGGGTGAGGTGTTGCAATATACACAGCGTCTATACCCTCTGCCTTTGCCAGCTCCTCATAACCGACAAATACCTGCGGAATGTTATATTTTTTTGCAAATTCGCTGCCGCTTTTTTCAGAACGTGAAGCAACGGCAACAAGCTCTGCACCGTCAACATTTTTTAATGCTTTTGCAAACTTATTTGCAATGTTGCCGGGACCAACGATGCCCCAGTTAATTGTCTTTTTCATTTTAAACTCCTCATTTTAGTCATATTCACCAAAGGTCTGTGTCGGCAATTCCGGAAATATCGCCCGGCTTAAAGCCGACAGATGCAAGAATTTTTTCCATCTCGGTGTGATACTGTGCATAATGGATATGAGAATCGGAGCCGTAGGTTACAGGGATTCCCATTTCAAAAAGCTCACGCATAAATTCGGCATATTGTATGCGAAATTTTTCGCTTGTTTTTTCGCTGCATAACACACCTTCGTTGCATTCAACATATTTTTTGTTTTCTTTGAGAGCTGCTGCAATGTCGGCATTCATACCTTTGGGAATAACCGAGAAATCATCATACCACAAAGCCTTGCCGTTGTACCACGGATGACCGAGAATTGTGACTCTCTCATCACATATGAGCCATATTTGCTGACGGTACCATTCATTTATCACAGTGCCAATATCGGACTGAAGATTTTTGGCATAAGGCACATCAACCCGCCAATGTGCCCCACCAATTGCATAACGCACACCCATACTCATTAACTGCTCTTTTGTCTGTGCAAGCTCTATATCATAAGGACGGTCACAAATCGGGGGAATGTATCCGTCTCTTGTGCCATGCTTTTCAATGTAATCGAACTCCGGTTTTTCGATGGGGGTCAGTTCAACGCCCAAAACGATTTCCGGATATATCTTTTGCAAATCTTTTACATTTTGCACCGAATTGTTAAGATCACCCAAAAACTTTTCGTCATTAAAATTTGCATGGTCTGTGATACCAATCTTTTTGAAGCCGAATTTACGTGCGTTTTCGGCAATCTCTTTCAAAGGAAGCGATGCATCATAAGAATTTTCGGTATGTATGTGCCAATCGGATTGTATAATCATAAAAATCACGTATAATTAAAACTATCTCGAAAGGGGTAGTTTTAATTATTTCTCCTTTCCATAAAATTTCTTTTTCATAAAATTTATTTGGTTATATTTGCAGGAGTAGCTACCTGCGATATAATAAAGACAAGCACTGTGGATTTGTAGCTATAAAAATACAGCTTAGACTGGTTCGAGGTGACTCAAACCACAGTGGTTTGTCTAAAATG
>SVJL01000050.1 GCA_015068985.1 Oscillospiraceae bacterium | reverse complement strand
TGATAATATTGTGTAATTTAGATTTGTCGATTTGTACCATATTTATTACCTCCATGAAATATTGTATATACTACAACAGTGCTATAAAAACAACACTTTTCCGATGCTGTATTTGGCGTAGTAAGTCAACTGATAAGGCCGCAATCGCGCATGACACCCAATCTGTCTTCCAACCACGATGTTTTACCATATCCAAAAAACATCTTCCAACATCATAAACGCCTTTTTTAATCTGTCGGACTTTCTATATTACAAACATCTTCCAGCACATCAAGATATGAGTCATTTAATTCTTCAATTATTCAAAAACAACTTTTCATACTTCATAAGACTATACCTCAAATAAATTATATATCACACTCTCTGAATTTTCAAGCCTATTTACCGACAGATTTTACCCAAAAATTAATACCACCTTCAATCACAATTGCTTCCATACTGTTTCACATTCGTAGTGGATTCCTTAATTGAGTTAATACCCGAATACGCTTAGGGCGAGTGTTTTTGCACAACCTCTTATGGCGAGATTTATATAAACTTTACTATTTGACACACAATATCCAATAGGCGAAACCGTTTCAGGCGAGGACAAATTTGTTGGCTCTGCCTAAAGGGATGCGTATGACACTGGATGTAAATGCTAAGGAAATATGGCTCGGTTAGTATTATGCTAAATTCTAGTGACGGAATATCAGTTAAGATTCCACCTAACTTTTCAAACTAAAATGGAAGAATAAATTCAAATTGTACTCAAAATGCACTCAAAAGGCAAAAAGAAACCCCGAAAGCCCTGATATTTCAAGGCTTCCGGGGTTTTTTTATTTTATTCCCACTCGATTGTTCCGATTGGCTTAGGAGTAAGATCAAGGAGAACACGATTAATTCCATCAACTTCATTAGTTATGCGGTTTGTAATCTTATGAAGAATATCATATGGAATTTCTTCTATGGTGGCTGTCATCGCATCTGTAGTGTTGACTGCACGAATGATAGCAGGCCATCCTTCATAGCGTTTGCTGTCTTTAACACCAACACTCTTCATATCGGGAACTGCAATAAAATACTGCCACACCTTTTCAGCAAGACCGCATTTATCAAATTCTTCGCGCAATATTGCATCAGCTTCACGAAGTGCATGGAGACGATCACGTGTGATTGCACCAAGACAACGAACACCAAGACCCGGGCCGGGGAACGGCTGACGGTATACCATTTCGTCGGGGAGACCAAGAGCTGAACCAACGACTCTTACTTCGTCTTTATAAAGAAGCTTAACCGGTTCAACAAGCTCCATTTCCATCTCTTCAGGAAGTCCGCCAACATTATGATGTGCTTTAACGCCGTCGCTCTCTAAGATATCCGGATAGATTGTGCCCTGAGCAAGGAATTTTATGTCGGTCAATTTTGCAGCTTCTTCGTCAAACACTTTGATAAATTCGCCACCGATAATTTTTCTTTTCTTTTCGGGCTCAGCTACGCCTTTGAGAAGGTCAAGGAATCTGTCGGTTGCATCAACATATATGAGGTTAGCATCCAATTGATTCTGGAAAACTTCAATTACATTTTCACTTTCGCCTTTTCGCATAAGGCCGTGATTTACATGAACGCAAACAAGTTGTTTGCCGATTGCCTTTATGAGAAGTGCAGCAACCACCGATGAGTCAACACCACCCGAAAGGGCAAGAAGAACCTTTTTGTCTCCCACTTGCTCTCTTACCAGAGCAATCTGTTCAGCAATAAAGCTATCTGCCAACTCTTTGGTTGTTATTCTTTGCATTGATTCTGGACGAACATCAGTTTGCATATTATTTACCTCCGAATATTATGAATTTTATCAGTTTGTGTAATTGTCGAAATAACCCTGTACAAGCACAACGGGCGTACCTTTGTCGCCGGAACCGCTCGTCAGGTCACAAAGAGAACCAATAAGGTCGGTAAGCTGACGCGGAGTTGTACCCTGAGATGCCATATTACCAACAAGGTTATCCTGTTTTGCACGGATACTTTCGGATATTGCATTTTTTAGTTCTTCGCCAGAAAGATCTTTAAAATCGTTATCTGCAAGATATTTGAGTTTGAGTTCATTTGGTGTGCCGATAAGACCATCTGTAAATGCAGGAGATACAACCGGATCAGCAAGCTCCCATATTTTGCCTTTGGGATCTTTGAAAGCGCCATCGCCATACACCATAACTTCAACGTGTTTGCCGGTAGCATCAAGGATTTTCTTCTGAATATCGAGGACAAGATCCTGACACTCACGTGGAAATAGCTTAATCTTGTCTTCGGTTGATTTGTTGGATCCGAGAAGTCCATATTTCTCATTACAACCACTGCCGTTTACGGGAGCTGTTAAAATATCGTCGAGACCACAAACAATTTTTGCTCCGGCTTCTTTGAGAATGCGTTTTGTACGCTCTCTTGTGTGGATATCGCAAGTGATGATACAATCGGTATAATCAAGAATTGCCTTTGCCTGATTTGCAAAAATAATTTCAACCTCCGCGCCACATTCACGAATAAGCTCTCCGTAGTATTCAACGTAATCAACACCGGTAAATTCGTGTTTAACGGAGCCAAAAAGCTCACGGTAGCGCTCAAGAGAAAGCACATCAGAATAAGGATTGACTCCGGCTTTATCTACATCATACAAATCGACAAGCTCATTGCCAACCTCATCTGAGGGATAGCTGAGCATAAGAACAACTTTTTTTGCACCCTTTGCAATACCTCTAAGGCAGATTGCGAAGCGGTTACGGGAAAGTATGGGGAAAATAACACCAACAGTTTCGCCGCCAAGTTTTTGTTTTACATCAGCTGCAATGTCATCGACAGATGCATAGTTACCCTGAGCACGAGCAACAATTGATTCGGTAACGGAAATTACATCACGGTCACGAATTTCGAAGCCCTCATATTTGGCAGCTTCAAGTACGCTGTCAGATACAATTGATGCAAGGTCATCGCCTTCACGGATTATGGGGCAACGGATACCTCTTGATACTGTGCCCACTCTTCTTTCATAATTTGCCAATTTAATCCCTTCTCACATTCTTAGATTTTAAATAATTGTATAAAAATTAAAATTATTTACATAAGTTTATGTCTACCTGTTATGCTATGTATACTATTCATCGAATAGAGGTGTTGAAAAATATCTTTCTGCGGTGTCGGGCAAAACAGTAACAACAGTTTTGCCGGGACCGAGTTCTTTTGCAAGCTTTATTGCCGCCGCAACGTTAGTACCTGAACTGATGCCGCACATAATTCCCTCTTTTGAAGCAAGTTGCTTTGAAACGGATATCGCCTCTTCGTCTTTGACGATGCACACATCATCATAAACCCCGGTGTTTAATATGTCGGGTATGAGTCCGTCGCCAATGCCCATCTGAAGATGAGTGCCAATTGAGCCGCCCGAAAGGATTGCTGCATTTTCGGGTTCCACTGCCCAGATAGTCATATCAGGATTAGCTTCTTTTAACACTTCACCAATACCGGTTATTGTGCCACCGGTGCCTATGCCTGAGCAAAAGCCGTGAATCGGACCATCTACCTGTTCTAAAATTTCTTTGGCAGTTTGCTCACGTTGTATTGCCGGATTGGCGGGATTCTCAAACTGCTGAGGAACAAAAACATTTGGGTCTTCAGCCTTCATTTTGAGAGCCGTTGCAAGGCATTCTTCGATACAATCACCAATATTTCCGGCATCATGAACTAAAACAACTTCAGCACCATAATGACGCACAAGCTTACGCCTTTCTTCACTGACAGAGTCAGGCATAATTATTATGGTTTTGTAACCTTTGACTGCTCCGACTAACGCCAGACCAATCCCTTGGTTGCCACTCGTGGGTTCAACGATAATAGTGTTTTGGTTAATAAGTCCTTTTTGCTCAGCATCTATTATCATATTATAGGCAGTGCGTGATTTAATTGAACCGCCAACATTCAGACCTTCGAATTTAACTAAAATCTGTGCACTGTCGGGCTCGGACAAGTGATGAAGACGAATCATCGGAGTGTGACCCATTGCTTCAAGAATGTTATCAAATATCATCATATCATTCCTTACGCTTAATTTTGACATTTTATTATATCACAACTTATGCTCTGTTTTCAATAGAAAATTTCAAAAAATTAAATCAGATTCTTAAAAAATTTTTATTTAACTTGATACAAAATCCATTATGGCTACATCAGTTGATTTTTTCAAAATCGGATGCGCCGTGCTTACAAAGCGGACAAATATAGTCGGGCGGAAGCTCTTCCCCCTCATACACATAACCACAGATTTTACACACGAAACCTTTTTTGTTCTCAGCATCGGGTTTTGGACGAACGTCAGAAAGATAGTGGGTATATGTCATTGTTGGCATTTGTGACAGAACCTTTGATTCTGTAACTGAGCAAATGAACATTCCGTGAGTGTCAAGATCAATATATTGCTCTGTTTTGAGAGATATGACAGCATTAACATAACCTGCAAGCACAGCAAGACCATTTGATGTGCGTTCAAAGCTTACTCCATCAAATTTGTCTGTATCTCTGCCCGATGCAAATCCAAATCTTTTGAAAAGTGAAAAAGGTGCATTTTCTGCCAGACAGTTAACATTCATTATGCCGGTGTCTTTTATTATATCGTGGGAGTAACTTCCTTTATTAATTGCAACTGCAACACGGTCGGGGGTGTTGGTCACCTGAGTTACTGCATTTACAATTGTGCCGTTGTCGCATAAATTATTTGCACAGGTAACAACATAAAGACCATAGCCTATTTTAAATAATGCTTCAGGATTAAGATTATTATCATTAGTATTCAGTGCCATATATTCAAAGCACACCTCCTTGGAAAGATTGTCGATTTCGTTAATATTTTCTTGCGATAATGCAGATTTTATTTTCACAGCGGTATCATACCAATATAAGTTTTTGGATTTATCGAGCATTGTGCGCATAATGCTGCCTGCCCGTGGTGCCCAGCTTCCATTCTCGATTATACCCACACTGCGATTCTGAAAATTTCGTTCAATCAGTGCGTGAATAAAATAATACATTTGAGGAAAAATGTCGGAATTATAAGTTGTTGTGGCAAGTATGAGCTTTGAATATCTGAAAGCGTTTTCCACAGCAACCGACAAGTCATCACGGCACAAATCAAAAGTGACCACCTTGGGGCATCCTCTTTCTTTCAGCATAGATTCCAACTTTAAAACTGCTTCCTTAGTGTTACCATACACAGAAGTGTAGGCAATAACAACACCGTCGCTTTCAGCATCGTATGATGACCACATATCATACAAATTCAAATAATATTCAAGATTACCGCTCAAAACATTGCCGTGAAGAGGACAAATGTGTTTTATATCAAGCGTTTCAGCCTTTTTTAAAAGACTTTGAACCTGTGGTCCATATTTGCCGACAATTCCAAAATAATATCTTCTTGCTTCATCTGCCCACTCACCACTATAGCCAACGGTGCCGAATCTGCCAAAGCCATCGGCAGAAAAAAGGATTTTGTTTTTGCTTTCATATGTCACCATAACTTCAGGCCAATGAACCATTGGTGCAAACACAAAGTTCAGTGTGTGCTCTCCGAGAGAAAGCGTATCGCCCTCTGATACCTCACATTTATTGACAACAGACAAGTCAGGGAAAAATGCCTCTATCATTTCAAAGGTTTTTTCATTGGCAACCACACACACATCGGGATAAACGTTCATAAACATATCGATGCTTGCAGAGTGGTCGGGCTCCATGTGTTGTATTATTAAATAATCAGGCGACTTGCCGGACAGTATGTTTTTTATTTCATCAAGCCAGACTTCCGAGAACTTTTCATCTACAGTATCTAAAACTGCAACCTTAGAGTCGGAAATAACATAAGAGTTATAGGATATTCCGTTTGGAATTTTATATTGACCTTCAAAAAGATCGGTTATATAATCATCAATTCCTATATGATACACATTATCAGTAATTTTTGTCATGGCTACCTCCCAAGATAAATATACCTTTAGTGTAACCATATGCAAATATAATATCCTATATATTCAAACAACTCACAATTAATCTTGTTTTTGCTTACCTGTATAGTTGAGCATAAATATGCCAAGACAAACCAGCACAAGAGCTAAAATTACACTCGAAAGCTTAACACCTGCAGCCTCGTCGGCAAGCATAATCTGCGAAAGAATAACACCAAAAACAGGTGTCATAAAGCTGAAGATTGTGACCTTTGAAACAGGATTGTGCTTGAGAAGAATGCCCCAAAGAGCATAGGCAACTGCCGAAAGAAGCGACAGATATGCAAGCACACCGAAAGCAGACCAGGAATCGAGCACAATGCGACCACCGCAAAGATAGCCGAAAGCCACCATAAACAATCCACCAATAATGAACTGATATCCGCTGATAACAACAGGATCTTCAAATTTTGAGAATTTTTTCATGAGTGTTGACGATACGGCAAGTGAAATTGTTGAAAACAAAACAAACGCATCACCAAAGAAATTCATATTAAGATCGAGACCATTAAGGTTAACAACAACTATTCCGGCAAAACCGATTATACAAGCCAGTATCTTTTTTAGTGTGAGCTTTTCCTGTCTGAAAATAAGGCTGGAAACCAAGATAGCAAAAAAAGCACTTGAACCACTGATTATTGTTCCTTTAACACCTGATGTGTTGGCAAGACCGATATAGAAGAATATGTATTGGATAACTGTCTGGAATGCACCAACAGTAGCAACCCTTCCCCAATTGCAAGCTTTGGGATAAAGAACTTTTCGTCTGCCAATGCTATAGATTAAAGCTGTGAGAATTCCAGCAAATGTGAATCTGACGCCGGCAAAAAGAATTGTTGAATAGGTGCCCTCAACCTCCAAAAGCTTATAGCCGGTTTTGATAAACGGTGTGGCACTGCCCCATAGTGCACAGCATAAAATTGCACACAGTGTTACAAAAATCGGATTTGTGTAGATTTTGTTTGTATCATTTTTTTGGTTACTCATTATTTTTCTCCTTTGCATTAAATGGATAATCTGAAACATCATAAACACTCGAATCACTGTAGTCAAAAACAACAACCTTGCTGCCGAATTTTTCAAATCTCAGATGCTTTATTGCCGCCTTTGCCGGAACGTCATAATATTTGGGCATATATTTTTTCTTTGCTTCCTCATCTTTCAGGAAAGAATATACCTCATCAGAAAATCTGAATTCGGGATTACCCTTTGCCCAATTAGGGAGCCTGCCCGGCTTCAGTGTACAAATATAGTCATAACGCAGACATTTTTCAAATTCGCTGCCAAATTCAGAAAAACAATTATATACAGTGCTGAACAAGGCATCTTTTGAAAAAGATTTGTTTATGAGATTCTCGTTTCTGAAATAAGAAACTGCACGTTCAAAAATGCTGAAGGGTGAATCGAATTTATCAAAAAGGAAATCAACTGTTTTAACAAACGATCCGCTATTATAGAGCTTGTCGAACACAAATTCAAAATCTTTCAGATAAATAACATCTGTGTGACTCAGCCAATTGTTAGATATTATTTCATAAGGTGCCTTGCTTCGGTATATGATGCCGTGCTTTTTTGCCTCTGCGTGCATTGCAGAGCCTTTTAGTACCTTTAAAAAACCAATCTGAAGCACGTGAGGCTTTAGTGACATAACATCGTTAAATGATTTTTTAAATGAACTCATATCCTCGTGGGGCAACCCGACAATCAAATCGAGATGAACGTGAATATTGGTTAGTGTTATAATTTTTTTAATCTTGTCAAACAAAATATCGGTATTGCATTTGCGATTGATTGCATTAAGGGTTAATGGGTTTGTTGTCTGAACGCCAATTTCAAACTGAAGTTTGTTGGAATCAACATTTTTTAAAACTTCGATTGAGTTATCTGTCAGAAGCTCACCTGTGATTTCCATATGAAACTTGGTGTTGCCTTTAAGCGTTGAAATGTGTGACCAGATTTCGTCAGCTCGTTTTCGGTTGGCATTGAATGTGCGGTCAACAAATTTTACAAGCCCTACTCCCCTATAGTCGAAAAAGCTAAGATCTTTTTTGACTGCATCAACGTCTTTGAAACGCACTCCTGAGTCTTCGCCCGACAGGCAATATTTGCAAGAATACGGGCAACCGCGTGATGATTCATAATATATTATTTTGCTCCGTACGTCATCAATTGTTTCGTCATAGGGAAAATCTATATTATCGAAAGATGGAATTTCCGAAAGCGAACCATCAACAATTTCACCATTAACCCGATATGATATTCCCTTTGACGGAATGGGTTTTCCGTCTGACAAATGATAAACAAGCTCCGGAAAGCTTAGTTCCCCTTCGCCTCTGACGACAAAATCTACAAAAGAATTATTAAGCAAAACATCATAAGAATCGTAGCTTACTTCCGGTCCGCCAAGAATGATTTTTGTGTTTGGATTTGCCTTTTTTATGTTTGATGAAAGCTCAAGCACAAAATCTATATTCCAGATATAACACGAGAAAGCAACCGCATCGGGAGAACGTAATAATATATCCCTCTCAACAGCGTACACACTATCATTTATTGAATATTCGCAAATTTGTGAATCGCAAATATGCACTACTTTTTTGTGAAGATAGCGCACTGCAAGATTGGTATGAACATATTTGGCATTTACTCCAACCAACAGTAATTTCATAATCTTTTCTCCCAATATACAACTACCATAATATTCTAACACGAAAGTAGTTTTTTGTCACTAAGATATGTGCATAATTTTTGATGTTTTGTTAAAATTTTTTTGGTAAATTATCGGTTTCTTCATTTTTTGATTCATATGGTTTTATAGTATGATTATGCACAAAAAAATCGTTTTTTGTCATCGGGTCAAAAATATGATTTTCAGATAGTTTTTCGTTAATTATGTCGACAATATCATTTGGAAACGTAGTATCAGAATCTATTGACTCATTACCAAACTCAACATCTGCACCATCGTATAAATCATTAAAAATGCTCTTATACACAGATATTGCATTTATTAATGCGTTCTTTTTTTTACGGTATGCAAGAGAAGAGCACAAGTTATCAACGCAAGAATTTACTGTAGACATAAGTTTATTTATGTTAAATAAGACATAGCTTTCAACATTGATTGCCTCATTTAAAACAAGAATATTTTCTATTTCTAAGCCACAGGAACTAACAACCAATTCGCCGGCTAACCGTTGCATAACATCAACAGCATCAGAGGTGTCGAGCATATGATATTCATCATAAATTTTATTGATTACAAACTCTTTGAGTGAAAACTCAATAATACAATGGCAAATACCGCACACAACATCTTTTATTCTATCTGAGTCTACGCTTATCTCTACCCTATAGCCAAAATAATCATCAAAAACATTAATATCTGCTTTGCAATCTGACAAAAAATTGCAAAAAAAATCCGGCTGTTCATTATAGCAGCCGGTGTAGATAACAATATCCATTTATTTTCAACTTCCTCCGACCATACTACTCAATAATACAAAGGCACACAAGAGCCAATATCCATAATTGGGTTATCGGAAAGAGAAATTATATTAATATTATGCATTTCACAAAAAGTTTTTATCTTTTCAGCATCAGGATGATAATTGATGTTACCATTCACAGCAAGATGAGACTCAGAAATCATAAATGCACTGCCGCCGATGAAACCAACATCAAACTCCGGCAACAAAATATGACCGGAATCGATTGTTAAAACATCGCAGCCTGCTTTTTCTAATGCCGCTTTAACTCCCATGTCTGCAGTAATGTAGCAGTTGTCTGACAAACAACACACACAGCAGTGCGTGTAGCCCTGAGCAACATTTATTAACTCTTTGCTTTTCAAACAGCTTTTAACAACAGAGTCGGTGTGTTTGAAATTGTGAATTGCATACTTTCCGTTAACAATTATATTGTATGCAATATCAGCAGGATAGTTACTGGATAAATATGTATTACCGCACACAAGCTCAAGCCTAAGCTTCTTGAAATAGTCTTTATAGTGATTGTAACATTCGGGAGCACAAACATATTTTTTGTTTTCAACACAAACGAGCTGCATATCAGGATGCTTTGAAAGACCTTTCATAACCCGTTTGTTATTGAACGAATAAAACACTTCTATTCCAAGATTTTTCAACTTCGCTTCGGATTTAGGATATATGTCGTCAGAAACGATTACTGCATTGGGAAAGTTGTTTTTGAGAATTTTATTGGTAGTCATTGTAACCAATTCCTCTTTTTTGCATATTATAAAACAACAACTAACCATTGATTATTTCATTGGTCAGTTGATCATATAGGGGCCGCATCATTAGCCATAAGCTAAGATTTGGCCCCATTTTTATTTGTTGCTTTCAGAAAGCACATTTTCAGCAGCAAGCATTATTGCAAGACGTGCAGTTTCGAAGGTGAGTCCGCCTTGAAAATATGCTGTGTAGGGCGGTTTTATGGGACCATCGGCAGAGATTTCGATAGAGGAACCCTGAACAAAAGCCCCCGCTGCCATAATAACCTGATTTTCATAACCCGGCATATCCCACGGCATGGGAACAACAAAACTATCGATTGGTGCACCTTGTTGAATGCCTCTGCAAAATGCAATGAGCTTTTCTTCGCTGCCAAGTTTGACTGAAGTGATAATGTCGGAACGGAAGGCATCAGATGACGGATTAACCTCATAGCCAAGTTCTTCAAAGAGAGCTGAACAAAAGATGCCTGCCTTAACTGCATTACATACAACATGAGGTGCCATAAAAAACCCCTGATACATTGTGCGGTTATTACCGAGAGTTGCACCACACTCCCTGCCGATTCCCGGGCAAGTGAGCCTATAGGAAACCTTTTCAACGGCTTCTTTGGTGCCAACAATATAGCCTCCGCTCATTGCAAGACCGCCGCCGGGGTTTTTGATCAGAGAACCAACAATCAAATCGGCACCAACGCTGCAAGGTTCTTTCTCTTCTGCAAATTCACCATAGCAATTGTCTACAATGCAAATAATGTTTTTGTTTATTGATTTAACAAAAGCTATTATTTCACCTATTCCGTCAACAGAATAGGTGTCACGCCAATCATAGCCTTTTGAACGCTGAATTATAACAGCCTTAACCGAATCGTCAATAGCCTCAGCCAGACCGTCAAAATCAACTTTTGAGTCTATCATATCAACTTGGCGGTAATTGATGCCAAAATCCTTGAGCGATCCGGACGAACCCGAACGGATGCCGATTACCTCCTCCAGTGTGTCATAAGGCTTTCCTGTTGCAGCAACCAAAGTGTCACCGGGACGCAGAACACCATAAAGACAAGTGGCAATTGCCATTGTGCCATTGACTATGTTGTGGCGGACAAGAGCATCTTCTCCGCCAAACATATCGGCATAGATGCGTTCAAGCGTGTCTCTGCCAACATCGTCATAGCCATAACCGGTGCTCACGCCAAGGTGAGCTTCCGACACATTATGGTCGGCAAAAGCTTTGAGAACTCTCAAAGAGTTATACTCACAAATCTCTTCCGCCTTTTTGTATGCTTCTGCAGCCTTTATATCGGCTTTTTTGCTGAGTTCAAGAATTTTATCGGAGATACCGTATTTTTCTTTTAAAAAACTATTTACCATTGATTTTTTCAATCCTTTAACTGTTGTAACCAATTTCAAAAGCTTTAAGGTTAATGTCTAAAAACTTTGGCGGAACTGTTTCTTTGATTACGTCAATCCACACCTGCTTGTCAACATCACTGTTTTTTGCAAAGCATCCAATGAGAACAACATTAACCGCTTTAACTGTGCCGGCTTCAATTGCACCGGATAATGCGTCAAAGGCAGTGACGTTTGAAACCTTAGCCTGAATCTTTTCGATGATATTTTCAGGATATTCCATTGCACCTGTAATAACAGGCATAGGATCCATTTTTTGAGTGTTAACAATAAGTTTTCCATCCTTTTTCAGATACGGGAGCCATCTGTAGGCTTCGAGCTCTTCAAAAGCAAGAAGAAAATCGGCCTCACCTTCAAAAATGAGTGGAGAATACACCTTATCATCATATTTTACATAGGTTACAACGCTGCCTCCTCTTTGGCTCATACCGTGAACCTCAGAAACCTTAACATCATATCCGGCTTTTATTGCAACATTACCTATGATACGGCTGGCGAGAAGAGTGCCTTGACCGCCAACACCAACAATCATTACCTTACTCATTATCTTCACCAGCCTTCTTTATTGCTCCAAATTTGCACACATTCATACAAAGAGTGCAGCCGTTACACTGAGATGCATCAATACTGATTACACCATCATTTACAGAAATTGCCGGGCAACCAAGTCCCATACACATCTTACAATTTTTACACTTGTCTGCATCTATGTAGCAAGGTTTGCCATAGTTAACAGTTTTTAAAAGTGCACAAGGACGCTGAGAAATAATAACCGAGGGTTCATCGGCTGCAATCTCTTCTTTAACAACCTTTTCAAAGTTTGCAAGATCGAAGGGATCTGCAACAACAACTCGGTCTATGCCAACGGCATTGGCAAGTTTTACAAGATCAACATTTCTTGTTTCTTCACCTTTGATTGTGTAGCCGGTTGTTGGATTCTGCTGATGACCTGTCATACCCGTGATGGAGTTGTCGAGAATGATTACAGTTGAAACACCTTTATTATACACAATATCTATAAGTCCTGTTATGCCGGAGTGAATAAATGTGGAATCACCAATAACTGCAACAACATTCTTGGTTTCTTCTTTGCCTCTTGCTTTTTCAAAGCCGTGAGCCATACCAATGCCCGCACCCATACACACACAGTAATCCACAGAATTAAGAGGAGCAAGTGCACCAAGCGTGTAACAGCCAATATCGCCGCAAACAGTGAGCTTGAGCTTTTTGAGAATATAATACATTCCTCTGTGAGGGCAACCCGGGCACATAACCGGAGGTCTTACAGGAATCTGCTCGTCAATTGTTGTGATTTCGGGTGAGTCAATTCCGAGAACAGCTTTTCTTATCATCTGAGGATTATATTCACCAAGCTTTGTGAAAATTTCTTTGCCAACAACGTCAATTCCTATTGAGCGGCAAAAATCTTCAACAAAAGAATCAAGCTCTTCAATAACATATACCTTGTCTACCTT
>SVJL01000049.1 GCA_015068985.1 Oscillospiraceae bacterium | reverse complement strand
TATACACACCAAGTTCAACCTGTTTGGGGTCGATCATAACAAGCTTAACTTCGTTTGGGTCGGCCTTATAGAGCAGACTCACAACAAGCGTGTTGATACAAACAGACTTACCTGCACCTGTTGCACCTGCTATAAGAAGGTGAGGCATTTTTGCAAGGTCCATAATTATTGGTTTGCCGCTAACGTCTTTGCCCAGTGCCACAGCAAGCTTGGATTTGTGATTTTTGAACTCTTCCGACTCTATTACCTCACGCAGAGTAACTGTGCTGGGATTTTTATTTTCAATTTCTATACCTATTGTTGATTTGCCGGGAACAGGAGCAACCATAACGCCCTTGTCGGCTTTGAATTTGAGGCCAATGTCTTTTGAAAGATTTGTTATCTGATTAACTCTCACACCCTCCGCAGGCTCAATTTCGTATCGGGTTATGGTTGGGCCCTGGCTGATTTCAACAACTTTGGCATCAACCTTAAAGCTGTGGAGAGTTTCGATGAGCTGTTTAGCGTTGCTTCTGAGCTCTTCCTGAACACCTGCTGCACCGATTATGGGTTCGGGCTTTGCAAGCAGATCAATTGAAGGGTAGGTATATTCTATCACTTGTTCCTTGCTATTTTCTGCACCTTCAATTTCTTCCTGAATCTCACGGTTGATAGACTCTTTCTCATCATCCGAAAGCTTTTTGGCTTCTTTTTCTTCGTCGGACGGTTCCTGATCTTCAGGGCCTGATGTAACCTCATCATATACCTTTATTTCGGGGTCTACAAACTCAAAAGCCGGAACTCTTTCAACGCTGTCGTCAATCTGAGAATCTGTGCTTTCTTCTTTTTCGGGAAGATTAAAGATAATTTCCTTATCAGAAAATGCTGCACGTTCAAGATCGGGATCAATTGCAACTCCCTTAGCTTCTTTTTTAACACTTTCTTTGGCAGGAGCTTTTTGAGGCTCGCTCTTTTGTTTAAGCTCTGCAAAAAACAGATAAAGCGCACGTATGCCTTTTATTATTGACACATTAAAAATCAGGATAACAAGAACCGCCAGAGCACAAAAAAGAATAAGATATGATCCGGCTGTTCCGAATATGCCAAGCACTGTGACCAAAAGGCCGCCGATAAATCCGCCGCTCACGCCGCCCGTTGCTCCAACAGAGAACCACTGAGTGTGGCTTACGTGCGGGCAGAAAATGAGCTGAAAAATTGCCGAAAGCACAATAATTGCAGAATATGACATAACATACTTGGAGGTGGAACTTTTCTCGTCTTTATAACGCAAAGAATAAACAAGCAATGCTACAGTTGCAAAGGGGACAATGTAGGCACAAGTGCCCATTGTGCCAAGCATTACTGTTTTAATCATATCGCCTATCCAGCCACCGCCGGTGGAATATATGCAAACCAGAAGATAAAGACACAGTGCAATTGCACATATGGCAAAAATTTCAAAGCGTTTTGAACCGGATAGTGGATTTTTGTCACTTTTCCTTTTTGCCTGAGATGATTTATTTTGTTTCGTTGTTGGTTTTTTATTTTTTTCCGATGGCATAAAGTTAACCTTTCATACTTATAATTATTTTACAAACGCAGATGGTTTCTGACTATAATAACCCATAATATACAGTATGATTATAGCACATTTTCGTCTTCTAATGTATATGCTATTTGAACATATATCGGTAAATATTTTTGTTGATTTTTAACAACACTTTACATATGGTAATTTGAAATAAAATGATATATAATAAAAGTATATAATCGAAAGGATACACATCACTATGCATAACAAATTTGCACAGGTATGTAAGAAATTCTGTTCTGATTTTCTTGAAGGAGACTTCTTCGGTCTTGCCGCAGAAATGAGCTTTTATCTTTTGTCGTGCTTTTTGCCGATGATAATATTCGTGTTTACCATAGCGTCATCCATAAGCCAATCGTTTACCGACACGGTTTTGTCGGTGCTTGGAGTTTTGCCCGACAAAATTGCAAAGCTCCTGGTTAAGATGCTGGTGAGCAGAACCCGTTCTTCTATAGTTATCATAACAACAGGTGCTTTTTCTATTTTTTCGGTATCGGGCTTTATTCTCACGCTGAAAAAAGGTCTTGACAGATTCTATGGTGTTAAAAACAACACTCACTTTATCATAAAGCAAATAAAAGCTATTTTCTTTGCATTTTTTATTTTTATTTCAATAATTGCCAGCGTAGGCCTTATCATTTTTGGTAAGCTTATTGCAGAAACAATTTTTGCCATCCCAAAAATTTCGTATTTGCTTCCCGTATGGAATATTTCCCGATATGTTGTTATTCTGATTTTTATTGTTTTTGTTGTGTCGGCATTGTTTAAGGCTTTGCCTTCAAAAAAGCTTAAAATTTATGAAGTTATTCCCGGTGCTGCCATCACAACTCTCGCTTGGTATGTAACAAGTATGCTGTTTGCTCTTTATGTCAACAACTTTCCACAGTATGAAATAATATATGGCTCGCTTGCAGGTTTTGCCTGCCTCATAATGTGGATATACATAACCGGTATGGTTATGGTTGGCGGTGCAAAGATAAACTCTATGATATATAACAAAAATATTAAAAGAAAAGAAGAAGCAGGCAAAGATATCCATCCGGATTAACAGAGAATATAAATTTGTCCCACAGAGAAAACTATCTGTGGGACTTTTTTTGTCTGAAAAATATGTTTTTTGGGAGGAACACCATGAAAGATAAAAAGCCAAAATTCCGTCACGAAAAATATGACAAATTCGACAACCTTAATACGTGTTCATCTACAGAGTGTACAGGTCTGATAACTGTGCCGCCAAAAGACGAGGACGAGTTGGAAAACTATATGGACATCTACGACTTTGGACCAAGCGACTCCAAAAGAAAGCTTTAATTCTTTTTAATATCCAAGTTCTTCAGCAACCAAAACAACTTTAACTCTGTCTTTCTGACGTTGTTTTGACATTACAACATAGTTGCAGCATATGCGTGATTCACTGCTGCAACCGCTTGCCATATCGGCTCCGGCTTTTTCGCACGACACACAGCTACCCGAGTGAGCACAATAGTTGTCGATTCCGAGACGGATACAGTTAGCAGGTGCGGCTGTTTGTTTAACACGTGCAATTGCGGCATCAATGTCTTTAACAATTTTGTTATAGCCCGCAATAACAATGAGTTTTTTGGAACCAAAAAGCATTGCCGCCACACGATTTGAATTGCCGTCAACATTATACAGCTCACCGTGCTCGGTTATGGCATTTGAGCTTGAAATGTAGGCATCGCAGCTAAATGCCTTGCGATATATTTCCTGAATTTCTTCCGGAGTGATGCCGGGGCGGTTGCGGTCATAAAATGTGTAATCGCCCTCTGAGAGCATCTCGGGTATGCCGCACTCAAACGCACTCATACTGCCACCCATTGTTACAGTGCGGCAATCTTTTAAAAGATCGGCAACTATTTTTTTTGCCTCGTTGGCATCAGCTGCAATAAAGGGTTCCATATTGTTTGCCGCAAGGGCCTTTGCACACTTTTCTATTTTATTCATAATGTGAGCTTTCAGATTGTTATCTTGCATATTATCCACCTCTTATTTATGTTTGTCGAGAATTTCAACCATAGATGCAATTTTACTCTTCATAATTCTGTAGAGAGTTTTTCCGTTTCGTGCCACATTGTAGTAGCGGTCGTCAGCTTCAGAGAATGACAACACAACCTCGGAAGAATCTTTAAGAGTAAATTTCATAGTGAAAATCTCGGCAGATGTGGCACCTGTGTAGATATCATCGGCAAGAGGCCCGCAAAGGGAGGTGAAAATTTCTCTCACATCAGATGTTTCGGTAACCTTGTTGCCATTTACTGTCATTGTTGAATCGGAGCCAAAATCTACGGTGTAGTCATAGCCTCCGCCAAAAACAGTTACCTTTGATATGTTGGATTGCATATTAAGATATAGCTGACGGTCGGCAATGTCGATTAGTGATATGCCCGCAAAGGGAACTGATGAGGGCGACACCTGATAAATGCTCTTGCTGTCATTAATGGCGATATAGTATTTGTTGTTTATCATATCACTGAAATAAACTGTCTGCTTTTCGCCCTTTGCATCAACAAAAGATACATAACAGTCTTTTTTTGCAAGACCAAAGTCGGCAAAATTGCCGTTGTCGCTAACATAGCTATCAACTGCCATTTTAGAAACCGGTTCAACAAGCACCGAGGCAATTTCGCTGTCTCTTGCAAAAAGCTCTACCGGTGAGGTTAATCTCCATTCATAGTAGTTACCGGTGCTGAGGTTATATTCACCTTTCACAGCCGAAAATGCACCATTTTTATTTTTGAAGTCAATGGACACTATGTTTTCAAAATCTATGAGAGCCAAATCGTCACTGCGATATTCGTCGAATGAAACAAACATTCTGCTTATGCTCTCATTCTTTATCATATAGATGTTGTTGTCATAAAGACTGCACATAACATAGCTAAGCTCTGAATCAGGCACGTTATTGCCCTTTATGAGAGTGACCTCTCCAAGCTCACCGTCAAAGGTTATGGTGTCGACATTTGAATCAATTCCGCAATCGGCAGGGTTAACATCGGCAGTGCTTATATAATCGGCGTATTTTACGGAGCTGAGCTCTGCCATAAGACTCGTCATTCTGGATTGGCTAACCGCAACATTCTCTTTTTCGGGGCATACCCAACCGTTGTCGGTTTTGGAAATTGTGTAGGAAACAGAGGCTGAAGTAACTTTTATTTTAGTGACCGAGTCGGTGTTGAAAGAGAAAAGAATTTCTTCCAGTGTCTCTTCTGTGCTGTTGGTCAGCGAATCGGTATCGCCGTTTTCAGACGGTTCGGGAATATTCATAACAAACACCAGCACACCAAGAAGAACCACCAGACACAAAGCCAGTATGATAATCTTTTTTTTGTTCATTACAGGTGTCTCCTTTTTACCCAGATAATGAATCCCCATGCAAGAATAATAACAGGGATTATGATTATAACAACAAGAGCATAAATATAGATTGTGCTCTGGCTTATGGCAACTCTTTCCTGAACAATGTTTTTGGGTTGAATGTATATTGTGTAGGGTTGCTCGGTCATTGATGCCATAAGGTTTGCATAAAACGTGGAGTTTGCCTGAATTTCAAGAAATGCAGCTGAACCCGACACAAAAAGCTTTGGCATTTTGCCCTCATAATTGGGGCGGGTTGCCATAACTGCAACAGCAGTTGATTCTTTGCTGTCGCCCGCTTCAAACACATCATAAAGCGACGACACATTAGCCTTGATGTAGGCCGAATCGGAGGTTGAAGCTATGGTGTAGCCGGTTATGTCGTTTTTGTTTTTTGCACTTACAGGACGTGAATATGCAAACACCAGCTGAGTGTTATCTTTGTGAATGGCTTTTGTCATATCATTTTCGTCAATCTGGGGAAGAATGTTATATCTGTAGCCGGTATAGTTTGATGCATCTTCTTCGCAGGCAAAACCGTCACCAACAGTTATGCCCCACTCTTCCAGAAAACCAAAAAGTGTTTCGAGGCGCGGAGTTGTTGGTGCAACAAACACCTGAAGGCTTCCGCCAGACGAAAGGAATGCTGCAAGCTTGTCGATATCTTCGGCAGAATAGTCGGTTTTGGGATCGGCTATTATCACAACATCGGCATTATCGGGAACAGCTTCCGACATAATCTGATAGTCATGAAAAACGTAGCCTCCGGCAGGAAGAATTTTGCTTTTAAATTCTTCGGCAGAAAAACGCTCGCCGTGACCGGTTGCAACATAGGCATTTATGTCGCTTCCTTTGGTTACTCTGAGAAGGGCAGAGGTGAAATAGTGCTCCGCCTTAAGGGCTCCCGCAAGAATATTTTCGCTTACGTTGTCTTTATACATTATGAGAATATCATTTATGCTGACAACCGTGTTCATTCTGTCGGTTTCAAAAATAATATTATAGCTGTCTTCAAGGGGTTTGCCGTCCACCTTGTAGGTTGCAAGAAGTGCCGGATTTTTTTGAGCATCTGCTCTTTCATAAGAAATGTGATCCGACATTGTGTCGTATTTTTTTAATATCTCGTCAATCTGAATCATTTCGCGGTTACTATCGTTTTTCGGAACAAGAGAAATGACTCTGACGTCCATATCAAGCTGAGATATAACGTCTTTTGTTGTCTGATCAAATTCAAGAATGCCGCCTTTGGTGAAGTCAAGACTAAGACTAAGCTTAGAGTTCACAACAACGGCAATCAGGTTAATTATGATTATAACTGCAATGGCCAACGCCGCAGAGGTCATTGCCGCATATGCATATTTTCTTTTTTTGTTCACAGCAATCCCCTCCTACTTTATTTTTCTTTTTTCTATACGGTACACCGTAAGAAGAACAAAAACAACCGTTATGCTAACATAATACAGAAAATCAGCAAGGGTTATGAAGCCTGTGTAGAAGCTGTCGAAACGACGTGTTATTTTGAGAATGTCGATAATAAAATCGAGAACGCCGATTCCTGTTGTGCCGCTGAATGACGAAATCAAAAACATTGCAAGAAGCACTGCAATGGTGATTACAGCCGCAGTGAACTGATTCTCTGTGAGCGACGAAATAAAAAGTCCGATTGATATGAGTGATGAACCCAAAAGGAAAAAGCCTAAATAGTTTGTGAACACAACACCCCACTCAACGCTTGAATAAAACTCCAAAATTATGGGATACATCAGCATGAGAACAATTGATGCACCAAACACTGCAAGTGCAGCAATGAGCTTGCCCCACACAATGCCGGAAACACTGATGGGCGAAGTGAGCAATAACTGATCGGTTTTGAGACCTCTTTCTTCAGCTATCAGACGCATTGTGAGGAGAGGCGTCATAACAACAAAAACCCACGGAAGAAGCAAAAGCACCATACCGATGGCAGAGCTTGCTTCAAAAAGGTTAAGAATTGTGAATAAAATAGAACCAACGCAAAACATTACTGCAATAAACACCCAGGCAATGGGGGTGTTAAAATATATGCGGAGTTCTTTTTTGATTATGGCACAAAGGGGACTTGGAGAATTTTTGGGTATCATTTCTTTATTCTGATTCATTTTCGGTTCCTCCTTGTGCTCCCGTGAGAGAAATAAAGATATCTTCAAGGGAAATATCGTAAGATTTGAACATAAGAATTGCCATGTCTGCTGTTGCCACTTCTTTAAACAGCGGCTTTCTTATGTCAACACCGTTTTTGGCGTTAATGATGTAGTCTAAGGTTCCCTCTTCATCGGAGCCTTTGAGTTCAAATTTTTCAACACCACCAAGGGATGAAAGAATGTTTTCGATTTTTTCCTGATTGCCCTCTATGCGTGCAAGATATTTGTTTTTGCCCGAAACCAAAGATGCCAGATTGTCGGGAGTGTCTTCTGCAACAATTTTCCCTTTATTGATGATGAGCACTCTGTCGCACACAGCACTGATTTCGGAGAGAATGTGAGAGCTTATAAACAATGTTTTCTTTTTGCCCAGATCTGATATAACATTTCTGATTTCTATTATCTGCATAGGGTCAAGACCAACTGTTGGTTCGTCGAGAATCAACAATTCAGGGTCTCCGACTAACGCCTGAGCTATGCCCACACGTTGACGGTAGCCCTTGGAAAGGTTTTTGATGAGACGGTCTTTAACGTCGGTTATTTTTACTTCTTCTAAGATTTTTCCGATGCACGACACATCTGCCGATTTTATTCCGCATACAAATTCCATATATTCCATAACCGTCATATCAAGATACAAAGGCGGGAGCTCGGGAAGATAACCTATTTTCTTTTTGTAGGCCTTGGCATCGTCCATAATGTCGATTCCGTCAATCGACACAGAGCCGGAAGTGGACGAAATGTAGCCGGTGATGATGTTCATTGTGGTGCTCTTTCCTGCACCGTTAGGCCCGAGAAAACCCAGAATCTCGCCGGATTTTACGGTGAAGCTGATATTGTCTAACACAGTTTTTGAACCGTATTTTTTTGTCAGATTTTTAATTTCTATCATATGAAAAATCCTTTCATAGTGGATTTAAAAGCAAAGCTGTCAGTGAAGCCGGCAAAATGCCGGCTTCACTCTGACAGCTTTTACTCTTGCTCTTTTGATACAATAGCAATGCCAAGCTCTTCGAGCTGTTTTGCATCAACAACATCGGGTGCGTTGGTCATAAGCTCAGAAGCATTCTGCACTTTGGGGAATGCAATAACATCACGGATAGATTCACATCCGTCAAGGAGCATGAGCATTCTGTCGAAGCCATATGCCATACCACCGTGAGGAGGAGCACCATATTTGAATGCATCAATGAGGAAGCCAAAACGTGCCTCAATTTCTTCTGCAGGCAAACCAATAACCTCAAACATTTTCTGCTGAAGCTCAGAGTTATATATTCTCATACTACCGCCACCAAGCTCAACACCGTTTAAAATAATATCATATGCCTTTGCTCTTACCTTGCCGGGGTCGGTATCGAGAAGGGGAAGGTCTTCGTCTTTGGGTGCGGTGAATGGATGATGCATTGCAACATAGCGATTTTCTTCTTCATCATACTCAAGAAGCGGGAAGTCGGTTACCCAAAGGAAGTTAAATTTATTATTATCAATAAGACCATATCTTTTTGCAATCTCGATACGAAGTGCACCAAGAGATGCATACACAACACTGTCTTTGTCGGCAACGATGAAGATAACGTCGCCAACCTCGGCATCGGTTGCTTTTAAGATAGCATTAAGCTGGTCTTCTTCAAAGAATTTGGCAATTGGCGACTGAACTCCGTCAGCGTTCATCTTTATCCATGCCAGACCTTTGGCTTTGTAGGTTTTAACAAATTCGCCGAGTGCGTCTATGTTCTTTCTTGAAATCTGATCGCCAAGACCTTTTGCATTGATGGCTCTTACACTGCCGCCTGCTTCTAAAGCTCCTGTAAACACGCCAAAGCCACAACCTGCCACAACATCTGAAATGTTGCATATTTCAAGGCCAAAGCGTGTGTCGGGTTTGTCTGAACCGAAACGGTCCATAGCCTCAGAATATGGCATACGAATAAAAGGTGTTTCAATGTCGATGCCTTTAACCTCTCTGAAAACTCTTTTGAGGAGACCTTCATTAACTGTCATAACATCATCTTCATCAACAAACGACATTTCGAGGTCAATCTGTGTAAATTCAGGCTGACGGTCGGCTCTGAGGTCTTCGTCACGGAAGCATTTTGCAATCTGGAAATATCTGTCCATACCGGAGAGCATAAGAAGCTGTTTGTATTGCTGAGGTGACTGAGGAAGAGCATAAAAGCAACCGTTACGCACACGGCTGGGCACCAGATAGTCACGGGCACCTTCGGGAGTGCTCTTAACAAGAATTGGGGTTTCAATTTCGATGAAGCCGTTGTCTTCATAATAGTCTCTGACGATTTTGGCAACCTGACTTCTGAGAAGCATACGTCTTTGCATATCGGGACGGCGAAGGTCAAGATAGCGATACTGCAGACGAAGCTCTTCTTTAACGTCGCTGTTTTCAACAATATAGAACGGAGGGGTTTTGGCTGCAGAAAGAATGCGAAGCTCTTTTGCAATGATTTCAAGCTCGCCGGTTTTCATATTGGGGTTAATAACCGCTTCGTCTCTGGCGGCAACTGTGCCCACAACTGCAAGCACATATTCGCCCCTTACCTTTGCTGCCTTTTCGTACATTTCGGCATCATCGGTTGAAAAAACGGTTTGAATAACACCCGAGATGTCACGAACATTTATGAAAATAAGACCGCCAAGGTTTCTGACAGAATCGGTGAATCCCATCACAACAACCTCTTTGCCAATGTCTGCTTTTGTGATTTGTGTGCATTTATGGCTTCGTTTGAGCCCGTTTAATTTTTCAAATTCCATTGTTTTGTCCTCCGATTTAGTTTATGTGACCGGCAATTGCCTGTGCACTGAGTTCAATTTCTGTTTCAACGCCCTCGTACATATTTTTGAGACGTGCTTTGCCCGATGCAACCTCATCATCACCAAGGATGACAGAGTATTTAACACCCAGCTTGTTGGCATATTTCATCTGAGCTTTAACGCTCCTGCCAAGGTGGTCACGCTCTGCACAAATGCCACATTCTCTCAAATCGGCAACGAGCTTTTGAGCAAACATAGAGTTATTCTCGCCTATGTGACCAACATAAATGTCGAGCTTGTGGCTATCAGGAATTTCAATGCCCTGTTCTTCCATTGTGAGTAAAAGGCGTTCCATACCAAGAGCAAATCCGCAGGCAGGCACGCTGCCGCCGCCAAGCTCTTCAACAAGACCGTCATATCTTCCACCGCCGCATATTGTGCCGTTGGAATTTTCATTTTGGGCAACAATTTCAAAAACGGTTTTGGTGTAGTAATCAAGACCTCTTACGATGTATGGGTCAATCTGGAACGGTATATCCATAACTGTGAGATATTTTTTTACTTCTTCAAAATGGTCACTGCATTCCTGACATATGGAATCAATGAGAAGAGGAGCATTTTTTACGATGTCTTTGCATATTGACGACTTACAGTCTAATATACGCATCGGATTTCTTTCGTAGCGGTTTTTGCAGGTGTCGCAAAGCTGGTCATATTGAGGTTTGAGATAAGCTTTGAGCTTTTCGTTATATTCCTTGCGGCATTTGGGACAGCCTATGCTGTTTATGTTGACTGTGAGTTTTTTTAGTCCCAGACGTTTATAGAGTGTCCATGGCAACGAAATCATTTCTGCATCGGCAGACGGTGACTGAGTTCCGAAATATTCAACACCAAACTGGTGAAACTCTCTGTAACGGCCCGCCTGAGGCTTTTCGTAACGATAGCAGCTTATCTGATAATAAAGCTTGGTTGGCTGAGGATTGTTAAACATTCCGTGTTCAATAAAACTACGAACGGCACCGGCTGTGCCTTCAGGACGAAGAGTGATGCTGCGGTCGCCCTTATCGTTGAAGGTGTACATTTCTTTTTCAACAACGTCGGTGGTGTCGCCAACTCCACGCTGAAAGAGCTCAGTGTGTTCAAAAACAGGAGTTCTTACCTCGCTAACGCCAAACTCGCGGCAAATTTTTCTGATTTCTTCTTCAATATATTGCCATTTATATGAATTTTCGGGCAAAATGTCCATTGTGCCCTTTGGTGCTTTTGTAAGCATTAGTTTCACTTCCTTAAAATAAATTATATATATTTTGGGCTTTTGCTTTTATCAAATTTCTGCCCAAAAGCCTATTTTCAGAAAAAGCATAAAAATACATCTATCATTATACAAAATTTATATATAAAAGTCAAGGTGTGGCAGATAGAAATATAAAATTATATTTTTTGCCTATTTTGCACATTTTTTCACGAAAGAGCACCGTCAAATCCGCTTGGCACAAGGTCTGTGGGCAATTTCGTTTTTTTGATTTTTTAAAATAAAAGTTTTTCTGAAAATAGTATAATTGACTTGCAGCTTTGAAAAAGACAAGAAACAATAGTCTGCGAAAACCCAACACAATGCCCAAAAATATCAAAGCCTGCTGACTCCCGGGAAAGCTCGGAGAATATGACACTTCGCAAAGACGAAAGGAAAGGAAAATCAAAATGAAAAAAACAAACGAGCACGAATTAAAAGAGCTCCTCGATAAGCTCTCAGAAAAAGAAAGCAACGAGGAAATCAAAGAGACCGACGCTCAGTCTCAGAAAAAGGAAGTTTCCGACAAGGATGCCGAATTTGAAAAACTCATCAAGGGCGAATTTAAAGAGCAATTTGAGCAGAGAATGATGAATAATTTGAAAAGAAGATTTAAAGAGAGCTCTTCCCTCAAAGCCAAAGCCGCCCGCAATGAAGAAATCATTAATTTGCTTATGGCAAAATATGGCATCGGAGACGAAAACAGCGACGAACTCATTAAGGCAATTCATTCAGACAACGCCCCCGAAAAAACTGATTTACCTCAATCGGGTGCAGAATCCGACACACTCAGACGCATCAGACAGCTTGAATATGAAAACAAGATGATTAAAAGTCAGATGCAGAAAGAAAAAGAAGAGATGCTTATGAGAAAAACAATTGAAGGCTGGATGACAGACGGCGAAAAACTTAAAGAGTCCTATCCGGATTTTGACATTGATGCCGAAACCCAAAACCCTGCTTTCATTAATCTTCTCAGAGGCGGCGCAGACCTCAAAAGTGCTTACTTTGCAATGCACCACGACGAAATTGTAAAAGCTTTGGTGGAAAAAGCGGCTCAGGAAGCACAGTCAAAAACTGCAGAATCCATAATTGCCAGACAGCAGCGTCCGTTAGAGAACGGAATGTCGGGCAAAAGCACCGCTCTTTTCAAAACAGATGTGTCGAGGCTCACGCCTGAGCAGAGAGCTGAAATTGCCAAAAGAGTTGCACGAGGCGAACAAATCAGCTTTTAATAAGCGAGAGCTTGTGCTTTAAATGCACACAGAAAGGAGATATTATGATTTTAGATTTAACTTTATTTAATGCAAACCCCAACACAACAGCAGACTCTAACCTTTCTGCTGAAATGAAAACCTACTATAGCGATTATCTTATCGACAACGCAAAACCAAACCTTGTTCACGACCAATTTGGTCAAAAGCACCCCATCCCCAAAAACGGCGGCAAAACCATTCAGTTCAGAAAGTTTGTGCCATTTACAAAAGCAACTGAGCCCCTCAGTGAAGGCATCACTCCCGACGGCGGCGCTCTCAGCGTTACGAACGTTACTGCATCCGTTGACCAGTATGGCTACTATGTGACAATTTCGGATATGCTCATGTTGACCGCCATCGACAACACCCTCGTTGAAACCACAAAGCTTCTTGGTGCTCAGGCGGGTTCTACCCTCGACACCATAACAAGAGAAGTGCTCAACGGTGGTACAAGCGTTATGTATTCGGGCGGTAAAGAAGCAAGAGGCGAGCTGGACGAAAACTGCAAGCTCACCGTTGACGATATCTACAAAGCGGCAAGATTTTTAAAAACTCAGAACGCCCCCAAAATTGACGGCAGCTATGTTGCCATCATTCACCCTGACGTTGCCTACGACCTTATGAGAGACGAGGAATGGATCGACGTTCACAAATACAGCTCCACCTCAGAAATCTTTGAGGGCGAAATCGGCAAGCTTGGCGGCGTGAGATTTGTGGAAAGCACAGAAGCAAAAATCTTTGCAGACGGCGGTGCTTCTTCGAGAGATGTGTATTCAACACTTGTGCTTGGTGCAAACGCCTACGGCGTGACCGAGGTTACAGGCGGCGGACTTCAGCACATCGTAAAACAGCTTGGCTCCGGCGGAACTGCCGACCCTCTCAACCAGAGAGCAACAGCCGGCTGGAAAGGCACTAAAACTGCAGAAAGACTTGTTGAAAAAACGA
>SVJL01000048.1 GCA_015068985.1 Oscillospiraceae bacterium | reverse complement strand
TTTGCCGTGAATGTTTCCTATGCCGGCTGCAAGCATTGTTACGCCAAGACCTGCAATCATTTTGCATTCTTCAACATCGGCAACTTCTCCGTTTCCGATAACACCGTCTTCTTCGCCGCCGATTGCACCAACCTCTGCTTCAACAGAAATGCCTTTTTCGGTTGCAATTTTAACAAGTTCTTTTGTTTTTTCGATGTTTTCATCGATTGGATAATGTGAACCGTCAAACATTACAGAAGAAAAACCTGCCTCAATGCATTTGAGAGCGTGCTCATAGCTGCCGTGGTCGAGGTGAATTGCAACAGGAACTGTGATGCCAAGCTCTTTTATCATACCTTTAACCATTCCAACAACGGTTGTGTAACCGCACATATATTTGCCTGCACCCTCAGAAACACCAAGGATAACAGGAGAAGAAAGCTCCTGAGCTGTGAGAAGAATGTTTTTTGCCCATTCAAGATTGTTGATATTGAACTGTCCCACTGCATATTTGCCTTCTTTGGCTTTGATTAACATCTCTTTTGCTGATACTAACATTAGAATTCCTCCAACTAAAATTATTCTCTGCTAAAATTATACAATTTCCGGCACGATATGTCAATAACAATAACACACAAATATTATTCACAAAATCAATCACATATATAAATTTTATTATTTTTCGAGCAGTTTTTCCAAAATAGCGGCTGAACGATCGAGAAACTCTGTTTTTTCATCACCTGTGAGGGATGAGCGTGACAGCTTTGCCATAGCAACAATCTGAGAACAAATAAGTTCTTTTATGCTGTCGTCTTCACGCTCAGCAAGCTTTGAAACAAGAGCGTTTGAGCTATTGACAACAAGGGTTTCTTCTTGTTTTGGCAAATTCATCATTCCCATGTTGCCATACATTTTTGCCATTTCTTCCATTCGTCTGGCTTCTTCGGAGATGGTGAACATTGCAGTTACATTTTTTGCCTTAAGAGCTTGTACATCAACCTTGGCATCTCCGGCATATTTTTCAAAAAGCGATTTGATAGCCGAGGTATTGTCTGCATTGTTGTCTTCGCTTTCTTTGATGCTTTCGCTCACATAGGAATCAACTCGTTTGAATTTGAGCTCCGGATTTTTGTATTCCAAAAGGCTTATAAAGTGATTATCGATGTTGGTGTTAAGATATACCATAGAAATGTTTTCAGATTTTAAAAGACTGACATACTGTGCCTGAGCATCGGAATCTGTGATGTAATATACAATTTTATCTTCGCCCTCATTTATGTCTTTTAACGAAACATAGCTATTGTCATCTTTCTTGAAGATGATGGCGTCTTTTACTCTGTCATAAAACTTTTCATCACGCATACATCCGTATTTGACAAAGGGATTTATATCATCCCAATACTGAGTATATTTTTCGTTATCTGTTTTGCACAGTCCGGTCAATTTGTCTGCAACCTTTTTGGTGATATGAGCAGACACCTTATTAACATAACCGTCGTTTTGTAAAAAGCTTCTCGACACGTTAAGGGGCAAATCGGGGCAGTCGATAACACCCTTTAAAAGCATGAGATATTCGGGTGTTACTTCCTTAATGTTATCGGCAATGAAAACCTGATTGTTATAGAGCTTTATCTGACCTTCAATTGACTGGAGTTCATGATTGAGCTTGGGAAAATATAAAATACCCTTTAGATTAAATGGATAATCTACATTAAGGTGTATCCAGAAAAGAGGTGCGTTAAAGTCCATAAACACCTGATGATAAAATTCTATATATTCTTCATCTGTGCAATCGTTAGGATTTTTGAGCCAGAGGGGGCTTGTGTTGTTGATGGGTTTGATTTCTTTGTCAGCTTCTTCACTGCCGTCGGTAAGATAAATCTCGATTGGCAAAAACGCACAGTATTTGTTCAGAATTGCACGTATGGTTGAAGTCTCTAAAAACTGTTTGCTGTCGTCGGCAATGTGGAGAGTGATGCAGGTTCCGCGGCTGTCTTTATCACTTTCGCCAATTTCATATTCTGCACCGCCATCGCTTACCCAGTGAACAGGTTTGGCACCTTCTTTGTAAGACAAGGTGTCAATCTCTACAGATTTTGCAGCCATAAATGCCGAATAAAAACCAAGACCGAAATGGCCGATTATTTTGCTTTTTTCATCCTTTTCATTTTCATATTTTTTTATGAACTCTTCGGCACCCGAAAATGCTACCTGATTAATATATTTTTCAACTTCATCTTCTGTCATACCAATGCCATTATCGGTGATTGTTATGATACCGTCTTCTTTTTTTACTTTAACATGAATCTCATATTTGCTCTCTGCCTCGGCTTCGCCAATTCCAGAAAGCTTTTTGTGTTTCATAATTGCATCTTGTGCATTAGAAACAAGCTCTCTCAAAAAAATGTCACTGTCGGAATAGAGCCATTTTTTGATTATGGGCAATAAGTTATCGGTGTGGACTGAAATTTTACCTTTTGTCATTTTTGTGCATCTCCTTATGAGTTATTTGATAAAAAGAGCGAAACACCGCCAAATATTGCGAATGCTATTTTGTCACGATAAGAAGCAGTTCCAAGCAGAGCTTCTTCCTCAGGATTAGACAAAAAGCCGCACTCTACCAACACAGACGGCAGGGTGTTGTCTTTTAAAATAAATATTGAACCGTGAGCATTTTTTGCCTCACGGGTGTTGGTTGAATCAAGAATTTGCCTCAGGCTTTTCTGAACGCACTCGGCAAGAGTTTTGCTCGAGTGTGAATCGTTTTGATAAAAAACCTGTGCACCGCTGTAGCGTGAATCTTCAAATTTGTTCATATGAATGCTGATGAACACATCGGCATTGCTATTGTTTTTAATGTTTTTTCTGTTTTTGAGATCAGTGCGTTTTATATTTTTGATTTTGTCTGTCAAATCTTCACACACTGCATTATCATCTTCTCTTGTGTATATAACATACGCACCGCTCTGTTGAAAATATGAACCAAGTCGTTTGGCAACATCAAGATTCAAATCTTTTTCGAGGGTTCCACCGCTTCCTGTGGCACCCCCGTCGGGTGTGCCATGGCCCGGGTCAATAACTATAATCTTTCCGTTGGTTACCGGTGCGGCAGTACCAAAAGAGCTATGCTCAGGAAAGAAATTGATAACAGCAGAAAAAATCAATACAAGACAAAACGCGAGATTTGACAGGGTTTGTTTTTTTAAAACTATCATATACAGCACCTCATAAAATAAGATACTATATAGATATTAAAATAAAAAAAGTATATGCGATTTATTGTTTGGTGTCTTTTTTGTTTTTGAACACAAGCTTCTCTGTTATACTGATATTATGTTTACCTAACACATAAGAAAAAGAAGACGGCAAATACATAACAACACACACAATTAAGCGAGGAAAAAAATAGTCAAAGCCAAGAGAATCGGTTGGTACAGGTATGAATCCGGAAAAGGTGAAATGCAAAAAAGACTGAATGGTTACCATAATATCATTGTTTATCAAACAGGTTAACAATAAAAATATTATGTTAATAATAAGAAAGGGTAATGCGACTATTAAGCCTCTGAACCAGTGTTGTATTTTGGGGGTATCTCCCGTTTGAAGATGATTATTGGCAATAGCAAACTGCTTACGCTCTTTGTCACCTAAAGTCCAGAATGTTGTGTGAACAGCACCAATAAAAAGAAGAGCTGTTATAAAACTAAAAAGCTTTGGCGGTATAACGCTTATGTAAAAAAACATTGATAGAATTGAAAAGAAAATTTCAAGGCCAATACATTCTAAATTAATTTTTATAATTTTTTTCATAATACAAATTCTCCGTTAACACAAAATGCATACTAATATATTATATAGAATACCTCACAAAAAATCAAGAGTAAAAATAAAAAACAAAACACCATGTTATATTTTTTTATCTTTTGATAATAATACTAAAAGAAAATTTGATTTATATGCGGAGGTAAATATGAATAAAATAATTTGCGCAATTATCTGTGTTGCAATGTTAGTCAGCCTAACGGCCTGCTCATCGGGCGGGGGTTCTGGTGCATCTGATGCCCATGTGTTTTACTATTCCTACAGTGATACCTACATTTCGAATGTCCGTTCTGCACTTGGACGTGCATTTTCTGCCAACAACATAAAATATCACGATTATGACAGTAACAGCAATCAGACAACCCAGACCGAGCAGGTTCAGACAGCAATTACTCAGGGAACAAAGGTTTTGGTTGTTAATATCGTTAACACCGGTTCTGACGATGCGGCTCAGGGAATAATAAGCCAGGCCAAAGGTGCAAGCTTGCCAATTATATTTTTTAACAGGGAGGTTTCGGACGAGGCTGTAAACAGCTACGACAAGTGTGTTTTTATCGGAACGGATGCAAAAGAGGCAGGACATATGCAGGGAGAAATGATTGGAGAATATCTGATTGAAAACTATGATGCTGTTGATTTAAACGGCGACGGAAAAATTTCGTATATTATGTTTAAAGGCGAAGAAGGAAACAATGAAGCCATCTACAGAACTCAATATGCCGTTGAGGATGCAAACGCCATTCTGACTCAAAATGGCAAGCCTGAACTTATGTTTTATGATGCATCAAACCCAAACAAATATCTTGTTGACAAAAACGGCCAATGGTCCGCAGCTGCTGCCAATGAATATATGACAACTGCACTGACATCTTATAATGAAGCCAATAATAATATGATAGAGCTTGTTATATGCAATAACGACGGTATGGCTGAAGGGGCAATAACCGCTCTCAACTCGGCAGGATATAATACAGGCGACGAAAAGTCAATTCCGGTGTTTGGAGTTGATGCGACAGATGCTGCACGAGAGCTTATCAAAAACAAAAAAATGACCGGTACAATTCTTCAGGATGCCGAGGGTATGGCGGAGGCAATTGCAATGGTTACATCTAATGCAATTGAAGGAATTGATTTGCTGAGCGGCACAGATGATTTTCAGAAAGATAGTGCGTCGGCAAAGTTGCGTATCCCCTACTCAAAATATCTTGGCGAAGACCTGTAATCAGAATCGGAGGAGTGCGTGTGAGCGAAATTTTGCTTGAAATGAAAAACATTACGAAAGAATTTCCGGGTGTTAAAGCCCTCGACAATGTGTCGCTCAAAATTCACAGAGGAAGTGTGCACGCACTTATGGGTGAAAACGGAGCCGGAAAGTCAACTTTGATGAAATGCTTGTTTGGGATATATTCAAAAGATTCAGGCAGCATTATTCTCGACGGCACAGAGGTCAACTTTAAAAATCCTAAAGAAGCCTTGGAAAACGGCGTTGCTATGGTTCATCAGGAGCTGAATCAGGCCCTGAAACGCAGTGTGGTAGACAACATATGGCTTGGAAGATATGCAACTTATGCCGGATTTATAACAAACGAGAGGAAGATGTATAACGACACAGCAAAAATTTTTGAATCATTAAACATTAAGGTTGACCCAAAAGTGATTATGAGCACTCTGCCTGTGTCACAAAGGCAAATGGTAGAAATTGCAAAAGCGGTTTCGTATGATTCAAAAATCATTGTTTTTGACGAACCAACCTCGTCGCTGACAGAGCAGGAAGTCCACCATCTTTTTGCTATCATAAAAAAACTTAAAGAAAAAGGCTGCGGAATAATCTATATATCTCACAAAATGGAAGAAATACTTGAAATTTCGGATTATGTTACCATTATGCGAGACGGGCAGTGGGTTGCAAGTGAAAAAGCAGAAAATCTCGATATGGACAAAATTATAAAGCTTATGGTTGGAAGAGAGCTTACAACAAGATTTCCGCCAAAAACAAACTCAATTGGAGAAACAATTTTAAAAGTTGAAGATTTGTCGTCGATGTATTCTAATTTAAAAAACGTTTCTTTTGAGCTAAAAAAAGGCGAGATTCTTGGTATTGCCGGTCTTGCCGGAGCAGGAAGAACAGAGCTTTTAGAAAACATCTTTGCAATTTCCGAAAGAAAAAGCGGAAAAATTTTTATTCATGGCAAGGAAATAAAAAACAAGAACGTGCGACAATCTATTAAGGCAGGGCTTGCACTTGTTACCGAAGAAAGACGTGCTAACGGTATATTTGCTATTTTAGATATTCTGAACAATACAACAATATCAAACCTTAAAAGCTACAAGGTTAAAGGACTTTTTTTGAGCAAAAGAAAAATGAAAAAAGACACCCAATGGTCTATAAAAGCAATGAGAATTAAAACTCCTTCTCAAGAAACCCAGATAAGAACACTGTCGGGCGGTAATCAGCAAAAAGTTATTTTTGGAAGATGGCTTCTCACTGAGCCTGAAATTATGATGCTCGACGAACCAACAAGAGGCATTGACGTTGGTGCAAAATTTGAAATTTATCAGTTGATAATTGATTTGGCAAGCAAGGGCAAGGCGGTTATTATGGTGTCGTCGGAAATGCCTGAGCTTCTGGGAGTGTGCGATCGCATACTTGTTATGTCGGGAGGAAGAGTTGCGGGCGAAGTTGTTTCTTCCAAAACAAGTCAGGAAGAGATTATGACTCTTGCGGCAAAATATGTGTAAAGGGGTACGAAAGTGGATAATAAATTTAACGTCAAAGCTCCGTTTTCAAAATATGCCGGAATGTCTAAAAAAGATAAAGTAAAAGCTACATCTGAATTTTTAATAAATAATTCGCTATATATTTTTATGATAGCAGCCATTGTTATCATTCAGATAATTAATCCGATGTTTTTGTCGGTGCCGTCAATAATCAACATTATATCGCTTTCGGCTGCCAATCTCCCTATTGCTCTTGGAATCGCCGGATGCATTATTCTGACGGGAACCGACCTTTCTGCCGGAAGAATTGTTGGTGTTGTGGCGTGTGTGTCGGCGTCGCTTTTGCAATCTGACGGATATGCAAACAAAATGTTTCCGTCGCTTGCAACAATGCCGGTGTTTGCAGTGCTTGCAATTGCACTATTGATTGGTGGAATTGTTGGATTAATAAACGGTTTTTGCACAGCCAAATTTCATTTACATCCGTTTATTGTTACACTGTCAACTCAGCTTATTGTGTATGGTATTTTGTTGATGTATCTGATGAGCGGCAACAATAACGGTCAGTCAATTTCGGGTCTTGATTCTTCCTACACAAGCCTTATAACCGGAAGCATATTGTCGATTGGAGCAACAGCAATTCCAAACTTTGTGTGGTATTCAATTGCAATAACGGCGATAATGTGGTTTGTGTGGAACAAAACCAAGTTTGGCAAAAATATGTTTGCTGTGGGTTCAAACCCGGACGCAGCAAACGTGTCGGGAGTTAATGTGACACTAACCATTATTGCAGTTTTTGCTCTTGCAGGCGTTATGTATGGTGTTACGGGATTTATTGAAGCGGCAAGAATTGGTTCAAACAGTGCCGCAACAGGTCTTAACTATGAGCTTGATGCAATAGCGGCGTGTGTTATTGGCGGTGTGTCGTTTGTTGGCGGTATCGGAAAAATCAGAGGTGTTATCATTGGTGTTGTGCTTCTGAGAATAATTTTTGTTGGACTAACATTTCTTGGAATTGATGCAAATATGCAATATGTTATCAAAGGTTTGATTATTTTAGTGGCGTGTGCTATTGATATGAGAAAGTATCTTATAAAAAAATAAAAAGTGCTGTTTTAAATGTGAATTATATCGCATTTAAAACAGCACTTGATTTTTATATTTTATTTTTTGGATTCACAATGTCACGCCAATCCATATCTCCCCTGTCGAGACCTCTTATGAGAACTTCGGCGGTTGCGATGTTGGTTGCAATGGGAACGTTGTGAATATCACAGAGTTTGAGAAGCGGCTCAACATCGGGCTCGTAAGTCTGATTTGTGAGAGGATCTCTGAAAAATAAAACAAGATCAATTTCGTTATATGCTATTCGAGCACCAATTTGCTGATCTCCACCCTGAGTTCCGGAGAGAAATTTGTGTACATTCAGTCCTGTTGCGTCGATAATGAGTCCGCCTGTGGTGCCGGTTGCAATAAGATTATGCTTTGCAAAAATCCCCTTATAGGCAATACAGAACTGAACCATAAGTTCTTTCTTTTTGTCATGTGCGATTAATGCGATGTTCAAATTAAAACCCTCCTTGTTATTTTTTCAATGTCAATTTATTTTTATCAAACAATCGTTCGCTGAAGCTTTGCTTTTCGCGTAATATATATTCGCCACACAAGCGGCGGGATATGTGTTCTAAATCTTTGCCTGCAAAGGTGTCGTAACGAACTATCGGATCGCCTTTTTCCAAGCTTTGTGCAACATATTTATCGCTTCGTACAATGCCAAGCAGCCTTGCACCTATTTCGTCTATAATCTGTTCTGCACAAATATCATTTTCAGCTTCTGTTAGTGCAGCATTATTGATTACAAGATAAAACTCCTTGGAGTCAATGTTACCAATCCGTCCGGTGCATAGCGCCGTGTTGGAAACTGAAATTGCATCGGGTGTGCACACTGCCACAACAACATTGGAACAGCTTGTAACAGCCTCAAATTCATAACCACAAGATGAAGGAGTGTCGATTATGATATAATCGTATTCTTTTGACAAATTTTTGAGAAGCCTTTGTAATAAACCAGTGTGGTCAGAAAGACACACATCAAGGGAACCTCCCAGAAAATCGGGCATATAGCTCTCTTCACCTTTAACCACTGTTTCATCAATTGACGAAGCTTTAGAAAATATGTCGTTTATGTTGTAGAGCATTGCGTCGGTGCGGTTTAAGGGAATATCGGCATTGCGTACACCAAAGGAATAGTCTATTAACATAACCTTTTTGCCAAGAAGCTTCAAACCCGATGCCACATTAACAGCAACAGTTGTTTTTCCGCTTCCGCCTTTACCTGATACAACACCTATTATGCGTGCCATACAAATTCACCTCAATATTTTATCATAAATGTTAGAATTTGTCTATATAATATTTTAACAAAATATTCGTAGTTTTTTTATTGAATCAGCAGATTATCCCTGACATATTCATCACCGGTAGCTCTTGGGGTAAGCTTAAAATATTCGTCATATATTGCCTTGGCTATAGGAGCAGTAACACTACCTGAGCCGGCACTTTCGATAATTATGGATATGGCAATTTTGGGGTTGTTGTAGGGTGCATATGAAACAAACACACCGTTGGCACTTCCACCGTTTATCTGAGCGGAACCTGTTTTGCTGCAGGTTTCTATTGGGTAGTTACCAAAAACAGAGGAGGCAGTGCCATCGTAGCTAACAAGCCGCATACCGAGAGTTACTGCATTATAGGTTGAATCGCTGATTTCTATACTGTCTTTAAGCTTTGGCTTGGTTTCGCTGATTATTTCGCCGTTTGATGAATCACGCACACATTTTGAGATGTAGGGTTGATATATTTTTCCACGATTGGCAATTGTTGCCGTGTAGCCTGCGAGCTGTATGGGGGTAAAGAGATTATACGACTGTCCGATAGCCATCTGGAGGGTGTCACCCGGATACCATACCTCATCGAAATTCATTTTTTTGTATTCTTCGCTTGCAAGGACACCGCTAACCTCTCCCTCAAGTTCGATGCCTGTTTTTTCGCCGAGATTCATCTTTTTACCGTATTGAACAAGCTTGTCTACACCAATACGCTTGCCAACTTCGTAGTAATAATAGTTACACGAATTTTTAAGAGCATTGGCGGCATTCATGGCACCGTGAGTAGTGCCGGTATCGGTGTAGATCCAGCAGTTAAAGGTCTGATCATAATATTCATATTTACCCTTGTCATCAATGATTGTTGTGTCATCAACAACTTTTTCTTCCAAAGCGGCAATTGTGGTCACCATTTTAAAAACGGAGCCGGGCGGATAAGCACCGCTTATTGCACGATTTAAAAGAGGATTTGATTTGTCTTTGCTGAGAATGGGATAATCGGCGTTGAATGTGTCGGGATTAAAGGTAGGATAATTTGCCATTGCAAGAATTTCGCCTGTTTCAACGTCTTGCACCACAACAGCACCGCCACCAACATCGCTGCCCGAATTATCGGCTTTGGTGTGGCTGTTTGCCTTGATGGATTCTATGGTGTTCATTAGTGCTTCTTCGGCAACTCTTTGCAGGTCAATGTCGATTGTGAGCATGGCGTTATTGCCCGGAATTGCGGGAGTTTCAGTTATCTGAGGATCGGAGCCGACGCTTAGCACAACGCTTCGTTTTCCGTCGGTGCCTTTTATTTGCTTTTCTAAAATTTTCTCCATTCCGTCTTTGCCGATAACGGAATTTAGGCCATAGCCTTCGTTTTTGAGCTCTTCATATTCTTCCTGATAAATTATGCCTACTCTTCCGAGGATATGTGCTGCCATATTGCCGTGAACATAGTCTCTTACGGGAGAGCTGCTCACCTTAAGGCCTTTGTAAAGCTCAGTGTTTTCTTCAATTGCAGAAACAGTCTGGATAGACACATCCGAAGAAAACTTGAATGGATTTGCAGACGAAAAGCTACGAACATACATCTCGTAACGAACTGCAATAATATCTCTTATTTGCTCTGCGCTATAGCGTTTGTCCACATTAAACTTTTCTTTTAGTGCTTCCATACACTGCACTGCATCAAAATTGTCGGAAATGCCCAAAGCAAATTTGGTGTTTCTGACCTTTGTTTCAAGGTCGGTGCCGGTGTAGTTACTGTATTTGAATATGTAGGTGCCGTTTTCATAAACAATGGGAAACGTGTCTACATAGGCATCATCGTTCTGATTAAACAAAGAAACTGTGTTTAAAATAAGGTCATTGAGCTCATCACTTGACAAATTCCCATCAGAAAAAGCAACAGAAAAGCCTAATCTGTTGGAAACTATCGGTCTTCCGTATCTGTCGAGAATTTTGCCTCTTGGTGCAGGAATAATCTCTGTGCTTGAAAGATAGGACTGAGTTTTTTTGCTATACACATCGTAATCAACTATCTGAAGCTTTATAAGATTGATAAGCACCAGAAAAAACATCAGAAAGACTATTGATGATAATATAAAATACTGGTCTTTTAATTTGCGAAACATTTATATCCCTCTTATATATTCATTTTTGAGCCATCTGACAACGTAAAACAAGGGGAGTGATACTAAAAAGTTATACAAACAGCCGGGCAGAATGTAGCGAAGTGTTATATAGGAAACAGAAATTGAGTCGAACACTATGTTATTGACAACAGCTCTTGAAAAATCGAACAAAAAGCCAAATATCAAAACAAATATTGCCGAAACAAAGATGTTTTCACTATAAAATTTTGACGCTACAACTGATGCACCAACCGATATGTAGAGCATTATTAGAGCGTTGCAGCCAACCACACCGTAACATAGCGCATCAAGTGCAAGCCCAACGCTGCATCCGATAGCTCCGGCTGTTAACGCGGAGGAATTTATGGAGATGAGTATGGTAAATGCCAAAACAATGTTTGGTGATATGCCGGCAATTTTTAAATGCTCACAAACAGATATTTGAAAAACTATCAGAATAACAAATGCCGCGACCGTTAATATTTTTTTCATATGTTGGTCGATCCTTTCGATAAAATCAATCTATTATAACAAAAACTTCCTGCACTTGTGCCACATCAACCGCCGGTTCAATAACAGCATCCAAAGATAAACCATTTGAGTTAGGAGTGATTTTGTTGATTTTTCCAATTATTATTCCTCTTGGATACACTCCGCCCGAGCCGGAGGTTGTGGCAATATCGCCAACGCTGACTGCAGAATCGGTGGTAAGATATTTGATTGCACAAAATCCATTGTCAAACAGTGCTTCATCCCCTTGAACCATACAGTGTTCATCAATTCTCGACACAATTGCTCCAACCGAAACAGTTGAGTCAAGAATTGTTGTAACATTGGCCCAATTTCTGCCAACCTCGCTCACAAAGCCAACAAGTCCACTTTCGGTTATGACAGCATCATTCTTTTTGATACCATCGCTAATACCTTTGTCAATTTTTATGGCACTTGACCAGTTTTGAGTTGAATAACCAATTACCCCAGCAGCTTTGAGCTTGTATTCAGTTGTGTTTTTGCTAAGCTCAAGCATGGCACGAAGCTTCTGATTTTCGGCAGCAAGATTATCGTAGTCGCCGGCTTTTTGATTTGCAACAATAAGCTGTTCTTTTAAAAGTGTGTTTTCGGCTGCAAACTTTTCGGCATCTGCACCATATTTAAAGCAGTTTGTGATATATGTCATTCCCTTTTGCAAAGGCTTGAACACAATTCCAACAGTATTTGACACTATGCCTGCATTAGGCTTACCACTGCCCGACACAGCCATAGTGATTATCAATATGATTGTTGCACAAATCAACAATATCGTATTTTTATTGTCACGAAAAAAATTCATTTGTATACACCTGCTTTTTGTGATTATGTTTTTTCGAAAAGTTTGCCTGACGAAAGCATTGAGCCAAGCCCTTTTGCAACACATTCGAGAGGCTCGTCGGCAACTTTTACGGGCATACCCGTTATGCTTGCCAGAAGTCTGTCGAGACCGTTTATGTTTGAACCGCCTCCGGTGAGGGTTATGCCGGAGAGGAGCAGATCACCCGAAAGCTCGGGAGGTGTGTCTTCAAGAACAGATTTGACGGCATCAACTATTGAGTATATTTCGGGAAGAACCGCCGAGCGTATGTCATCACCTGTAACATATGTGCTGCACGGAAGCCCTGTGCCGGCATTTCTTCCTGTTACCTGACAGCGGTGTGAAGAACAGTGTTTCATCACCGTGCCGATTCTGAGTTTGATTTCTTCGGCGTTGTGTTTGCCTGAAAAAACCCCGTATTTTCTTCTGATATATGACGAAATTGCATTATCGAGTGCATCTCCGCCAATTCGTATACATTTGTCGGATACTATGCCTCCAAGAGATATGACGGCAATTTCTGTTGTACCGGAGCCAATGTCTACAACCATAACGCCCGACGGTGCTTCCACACTCAGCCCCGCTCCTATTGCGGCCGCCATGGGTTCTTCAACCAATTTCACAGACGAAACTCCCGATTTGAGGGTTGCATCAACTGTAGCTCTGCGTTCCACATTTGTTATGCTTGCAGGAACGCTCACAATGGCTCTTGGCTTGGGCATAAATGTTGAATTGAATATTCGTTTTATGAACGAAGAAAGCATTGCCCCTGCAGCATCAAAATCGGATATAACACCATTGGCAACAGGCTTTACTGCAACTATGCCCGACGGTGTTCTGCCAAGCATTTCTTTAGCTTCTTTGCCAACGCTTATTATTTTGCCGCTTGATGAATCAACAGCAACAACGCTTGGCTCATCAAGAACAATGCCTTTAGATTTTTGGTATATGAGAGTGTTTGCGGTTCCAAGGTCAATTCCTATATCTTTTTTTGACACAGGACAGTCCCCTTTCAGATTATTACACCAAACTCCTTTTTAAAAAGCTTATACAGCTTGCAAAGCGGCAAGCCAACAACGTTATAAAAATCGCCGTTGATTTTGTCTATAAACACGCCGGCATATTCCTGAATGCCATACGCTCCCGCTTTGTCAAAGGGTTTGTATGTATTGATATAATCTGAAATTTCTTCATCGGACATATCCGAAAAATAAACTTCGGTTTCGCAATAGTCGGTAACTGTTGTCATATTGGAACTGTTGGTTACCGAT
>SVJL01000047.1 GCA_015068985.1 Oscillospiraceae bacterium | reverse complement strand
ATAATATTCCACCTTTTCTACACGAGCCTTATCGGGAACAATGTTTTGAGAAAGCATTGCTTTTCCGGTGTCGGTCAGGCAAAGAACAGGCATTGCATCTTCATCAAGAATCTTTTTTTCGGCAAGGCTTTTTAGTGCATCTTCAAAAAATACCTCATCAAGACCAAAAAGCGATTGGAGCATGGATTTGTCAACCTGATACGACAAAGAGGCGTTGGCGGCTTTCATAATATATTCCTCAAGAGCTGTTGGCTTTCTCATTGATGACAGCTCATAGGAAAGAGTTTGTTTATACACCGGCAAATGCCACAGGCGGCCGCAAAGAGCAACAAGATTTCCGTCTGTTGCTTCTGCTTTTTTTGCAATCTCTGTAAGATAATCTGCATTATTTAAAATCCCAGACACTTCTCTCGCCTCCTGCCCTGTATATTTGCTGAGTTATTGTTTTATAAATATTGCTTGCCTCGGGGCTGTTGTTGCGATAGCAAAAGAGCTCTGCCGAACCAACAATTATGGAAAGCTCCTGCGACCTTGACAGTGCAACATTAACACGTCGGGGATCTTTAGCAAAGCCGATTTCGCCACGATCGTTGTTGCGCACAAAGCTGCAAATAACCACCGGACATTCAATGCCCTGAAAACGGTCAACGCTACCTATGCGCAGGGAAAGCTTGTTCGCTCTTTGGGCAAACTCTCTGCTCAAAAACTCCGACTCCATAAGACGAACCTGATTGCTGTAAAAGCTGATGATTCCTATACGCTTTTTGCCCTCATAGCCGTTGGCTTCGAGGTTATCGTTTATGGTAAGCAAAATGTTCTTTATACACTCACACTCTGCCGGATTGGAAAAGCTGTGATTCACATCCGACCTTATTTCTCTGTTTTCTTCAAACATGGGCACATCAACCCACAATGTGTGGTCATCTTTGCCAATTGCCTTTCCGTGGCAACCGTGACTTCTTGCACTGTCAGGGTCGGGCAAACCGCATCTCAGACCAAAACCGTTTTCTTCAATATAGAACTGATTTATGCTCTCCATTATCTGAGAATGCATTCTGTATTGTGTGGACAGCATAGTCTTTAGCTCGGGCGGAGCCTTAACAAAAAGTTCTTCAAAGAGACTCAGCTTCATGTGCTGAGCACTTTCTTCCGATATGTTGAGCTTTTTGGCAACCTCCTCGTAGGTGTCGGAGCCAAGCATTGGCGGAAGCTGCTTATGGTCACCAACCAAAACAATTTTTTTGGCTTTAAGAACCGAAAGTATCAGCTCGGGCGGCGTTGCCTTGCTCACTTCGTCTATGATGGCAACGTCAAACACCGGATAGAGCGACGTAAACTCCTTTGAGCCGCTCTGACTGCAGGTTATGCCAATAACATTGGCATTGTCTATGTATAACTGTTTGAACTCATCATAGTCTCTGTTGCTGCCGTTATCTATTCTTGCCATCCAGCCGCCAATAAGCTCGGAGGCTATGGCATCATCATTTTTTTGAACCTCCCAGAGCTTGCGATAATAGCCGCAAATGTCGGCATTACGCTGAACAAGCTCTATTGCCTCTGCCCTGACTCCATAGGGCAGATTCTGATTGAAGCCGTTAATTTCTTCCCGTGCTCTGAGAATTTCTTCCCTGTCGGCACTGAGGCTTTCTTCAAGGGCAGTCAATTCGTCCCTCAGAGCCTGAAGCTCTTCTTCGGATCTTTCCACGCATCTATCGGCTTTTTTACTCAATTCTTCTGCCTGACCTTTCAGCTGATTTGATGCGGCAAGCTGCTTCATCTTCTCTTTTTCGCCACTCAAAGCAAGGTCTGATATGTGTTTGAAGCCGTCGAAGCATCCAAGAGCAACCGATATCGCCTGCATACGCTCTTTTGGCACTCCAAAAAGCTTGCTTATGCCGCTTGGTTTTTTAGCCATAAGGTCACCAAAGATTTTTTTGGCAAGGGAAGCTTCCTTTTTCCAGCTTTCATAGCTTACAGAAGCAGCCACATCTGTGCCCTTTGACAAGATGGGATATTCGCCTTTCTTATCGGCTTTTTTAAGCTCGCGGTCAAGTGATGCCGCAGTATCCTCTAAGCTTGCAACAGTGCTTCGGATATCATCTATGGCGTTTTTAATTTCATTTCTTTTTTCGTCGTATGTATATTTGGTTTTGTAGCACAAAGCCGCACACTCAATAAGCTCATCATCAACTCCAAAAGGATTGTCGATGAGCTTTTTTATATTGTCTTTTTGGAATCCGTCCAAAAAATCAGAAACACTCTGCCCGATCCAGACAATTTTCTGACCGGTCTCAGATATTTTCTTTTCAACCACAGTTTTTTGAATACCTGCCGTGTTACGGCGTTTTTCAGCATTGGTAAGCCTAGTATATTGGTCGGATATGTATTCGAGTTTGTTTTCTGCTTCTTCAACCTTTTTAAGAGCAGAGGTGTGAGATTCCAGACGTGATGCACAGTCGGCAGAGGTTTTTGAAAGCCACGTGCTTATGACGTTGTTCTCGGTAAAGAGCTTACCCTCCTCCTGAACACTTTGCTCATTTCCCTTTCGCAGTGCCCTTATTTTGGGATGATGCACAAGCTTGCCAAGAGCATTGTCGACGGCAAGGTTGGTCTGAGAGGCAATGAGGGTTTTTTTGCCTCTGATAGCGTTTTGATAGCATATCTCGGCAATAACTGTTGTTTTGCCTGTGCCGGGAGGTCCCTGAATAAGATAGAGGTCGTCGCTGTTAATAACCCCTTCAACGGCTCTTTTCTGCTCGGGATTAAGGCTTGGCTGAAGCAGATTTTCGGTGTAGAGGGTTTCGCCGTTTATGGCAGGCAGGCGGGCTTTGGATGAATCAAACAAAAATACGTCAAGATACGGATTTGCCGCCTGGCCCCTTGCAAAGGTCTGCAGACCGTATCTGAGCCTGCCTATCTGAACAAGGTCGCCCCATTTGCTTATAAAAAGCTTTGCCTTTTGAGGGATTTCGACTCTGCCATCGTCGAGCATTTCCATAAAGTCAAAATCCATATTAACCCACAGTTCATTTGTGCGTTTGTCGAAGCTTCCAACAGTTCCCACAACCGGTCCTCTGTAGGTTGGGTGTCCGTTTTCGTATTCGGTGTGCAACACAAGCTGAATGTCGGAATTGAGGTGAGCAGAGCTCATTTCGTTGCAATCGGTAACAAACACCAACTGAGAAATATTGCCATCTCTTTTCCAGTCAACATAGTCGGTAAGAAGCTGAGCTTCACGAGCAATCTGCTCGTTTATGTTAAGGTATTCGTCCCAATGAGCTATGCGCTGAGCAATATGCTTGGTTTCTTCCATAAAATTGGGGAGCTCAAAAATTCGGTTAAGAAGATTTCGCGGAAGATTTTCGGCATTGGGGTCGGAATTATAGAAAAGTGTTATTTGGCTTTTTATAACTCTGTTGCTGATAGAGCCCACAACCGCAGGAACCTTTTTTATTTTGGTAATATAGAGCCACTCAGGGGTGTTGAATCCAAACACCGAAAGGGTCATACCGCCAAGAGCTGAAATAAGGTCGGCATTATGCTTGCTGCCGGAATCTGATGCCACAACCATATTAATGCTGTCGGGGTGCTCGGGCGAGCTTGAATTTGAAAGATAAACCGAAAAGGAGAGCTTCCCGCCCAAGAACCAACGCACCGGAGGCGGAAAGTTGCCATCAGGTGCAGGTGGGAAAAATGCAACAAACTCGTCCAGAGTTTTTTTGTCCATTTTAACTCTGGTATTTAATACATATTCTTCGTCGTGGTCGGAGCGATTGTCGGTGAAAAACTCTTCATTTTCATCGAAAGGCGTAAAAATACTCATAAATAATCATTCTCTATTCGTTTAATCGTTTAATCGTTTAGGAACTTTAGTGTAAGATAAATTATTGTTTATCGCACTGTATAGGCTGTAGCGAAAGGCTTCTCCTTGAGGAGAGGCTCCGCCGCAGGCGGTGGTGAGGTGTAGCCGCAAAGCGGCGTTAATATGGCACTTTTTGTAAGCAAGACACCTCATCCACCGCTAACGCGGTCCCCCTTCCCCTCTAAGGGGAAGGCTTTGCTAAACAATAATTTATTATATTTCAAACAATCTATTAATAAAGTACCACCGTCGTTTTAACCGGAACATACAAATACACCCAGTCAACATCTTCTTTAAGCATTCTGATGCAGCCTGCAGATGCCGGATTGCCGATAGTGGTGTCGGTAACTCTGCCGCTCAGGCTTACGGGTTGGTTATGGATTGCGTATCCGTCATAAAGTGACAAAACCGGATCACAAATATAGGTTGCAGTTTCCCAACGGGTTTTGAACTTATATTCACACACGGTGGTGGGGGTTGGTGTCTGATTTTTGCCCGTTGCAACAGGGAAAGTTCTCACAACGTGCCAGTTGCCCTGATTTCCCATAAACACAGTAAGTCGCTGACGTTCCTTATTTACCCAGATAAGATAATCTGTGGGGCTTGAATAGCCTGCCGAATTGACAAAAGCTTCTCTGTCGTAGTCGGTGAGTTCGTCGGGAATAGTATAGTTTTCTTCCGAAATATAGATTGCACTCATAGCCACCCAGCAAACCACGCCCGACGAAAGCTTTATTTTGGCTGCCCTCATAGAATTGTGATTGTCGGGGTTAAGATATTCAACAACCTCTCCGGCATTAACAGTTGTAACATAGCCGGTCAGACTCGAATTAGAATATCCATTGGTAGTTTTTAAAACACTTGCCGGAATAATGAGAGGCTTAATTACTTTAGCATTTTTTTGAGCTTCAAGCTCCTTTGATGAAAGTCTGAGATTTTGTGTGCCCGAGGCAATGCTCACGTCATACACAAAATCAAAATCGGACGGATCGGTCATATTATACATCTGAGGCACGCTGATCAAAATTTTAAATCCGTCATATATGATAATCTGACCGCAAGCCTCGGGAACAGTTACTCCTCTCACATATGTTGCGGTATTTGCAGCATATGTTTTGCCGTCCGGCACAGAAAACTCTATGCCGTAATACAGCTCGTAGCCTGCATTGACCTCGACGGGAGTTGTGTAGAATTTCATCGAAACATCAGGCTGTGGGCTATAGGTGAAAATGTTGGCACCATAAAGCTCCTGACCATTATCACACTTGAGCACTGCAAGAAGAGTATGCTGATAATACGGGTTAAGGTTTGACGGCACAAAAAAGTCGAAAACCTCTGTATTCTCTTTGCCAATAACAAAATATGCCGAACCCATTCCCTGCACCGGACTACCGTCGAGGAAAAATTCCATACTTGCCCCAACAAGGGTTTCACCTCCGGTTATGCGGCAATTTACTCTTGCAACCTCTCCGGCGACAAGGTTTGTGGCCATGCTTGTTTCCATACTAACTGCCTGATTTTCGGATGCATAACCTGCACAGCAGAAAGATGATAATGCAAATACAATTGTCACAATTAAATACAGTGCCTTTTTCATAAACTTTTCCTTTCTTATTTACCAACGCAGAACTTATGAAATATCTTGTCTACAATTTCTTCAGAAACCGTCATACCCACAATTTCGCCGAGGGCTGTGGCGGCGGCTTCAAGGTCGATGAATGTTGTGTCAACGGGAATGCCCATATTCTGTGCGTCAATTGCCGATTTTAATGCAGTCATGGCTTTGCCGAGAGCATCACGGTGACGGGCATTTGTGATGACCGATTCTGCACCTGCCATAACCTCGCCCATTTCAAACAAGGATTTTATGGCAGCTTCAAGCTCATCAACGCCTTTTTCTGCCTTAACCGAAAATTCTATAACATAGTCAAAATGTGATTTAAGCTCGTCCACATTCACTGCGGAGCCCGAGTCCACCTTGTTTATTAACGCAATTTTTTTCTTATTCTTTATTGCTTCAATAATCTCAAAATCCCTTTGGTCAAGGCCGGATTTTGCATCTGCCATAAATATTATAAGCTCAGACTTGTTAATATATTCCATAGATTTTTCAACACCTATTTTTTCGACAACATCCTCGGTATCTCTTATGCCGGCGGTGTCGGCAAGGCGAAGCGTGATACTTCCGATTGTGATATATTCCTCTATGGCATCACGGGTTGTGCCCTCAACATCGGTAACAATTGCCTTTTCCTGACCTGCAAGGAGATTGAGAAGCGACGATTTGCCAACGTTTGGCTTGCCCACAATGGCTGAAGCAATACCGCTTCGAAGAAGCATACCGGCATCGGAGGTTTTGTGGAGAGCAGATATGCTTTCATATATAGAGCAAAGCTCATTGGCAAACTCGTCGTCACCAAAGGGTTCAAGACCCTCGTCCGGATAGTCGATGAGCACCTGGATGTTGGCCGACAAGGTAAGGATACGGTCTCTGAGGCGGTTAATCTTGTGGGAAAGAGCACCACCCAGATTGTTCACGGATATTTGCTGTTCGAGAGCGGTTTTGGAGTTGATAACGTCGATAACCGATTCGGCTTCGCAAAGGTCAAGCTTTCCGTTAAGAAAAGCTCTTTTGGTAAATTCGCCTCTGTCGGCATGGACTGCACCGCTTGCCAGAATGTTTTCGAGCACAAGCTTTGTTACCAAAAGACCACCGTGACAGTTTATCTCAACAGTGTCTTCGCCGGTAAAGGTGCGAGGTGCTCTCATAACCGATGCCAGAACCTCGTCTATTCTTTTGCCGTCGGTTGAATATATATGACCGTGGTGTATGGTATGAGTCATAGCATCGGCCAATTTTTTGCCGGAGCTTGCTCTGAACACAGTGTCGGCTATTTTAACGGCGTCGGCACCGCTTATTCTTATCACAGATATACCGCCGGTGCCATATGGCGTGGAGATGGCGGCAACAGTAGAAAACAAATCCATAGCAAAACCTTCCTTATGTAGTTATACTAAACAATGGATAGCCGTCGGAGGATTATTCGAACTTATTTGCGTATCCTGCACCCATCAACTGCTTTTTTAGCTTCCGGTGCTTATCTTGCCGCTGGCATTTTAAAAATCTACATTTTTTGCCGACCGAAAATTAACTCCGGCTATCAGCCGTCGGACAGAATTTTCTAAATCAATGCAATCAAGGGGTAACTGATTTTGCATTGATTTTCGGCAAAAAATTTGATTTTTAAAACCGATAAGCAAATACGCACAAAAAGCAGTTGATCGGCTTCAAAAGAGCGTGAAAATAAATGTGTGTTTTTCGGAGCGACTCTGCAGGAATGTGCGTAGCGGAGCAAGCCATTCCGAAGCCCTAGCGGAGAAAAATATACATTTATTTTATCGTTCGAATAATGCTCCAATGGCTATCCAAAAAGATGCCGCATATTTAAAATCTGCGGCATCTTTTGATTATTTATTATCTTTTGATTTGAGAGCTATAACAACCTTGCGGTTTATGCCCTGACCTATGCTGTAGGTTGTAACTGTTTCGTGATCCTGAAGAGCTGAGTGAATGATTCTTCTTTCATATGCATTCATTGGCTCCAGAGTTGTGCTTCTGCGTGTGCGCATAACCTTGTTTGCAAGCTTATGAGCAAGACTCTCTAAAGCTTCGTTTCTCTTTTCACGATAGTTCTCTGCATCAAGCGACACTTTCATAAAATTGCCGTCGCCTTTGTTAACAACAAGGCTTGTAAGGTGCTGGAGAGCATCGAGGGTTTCGCCTCTTTTGCCAATAACTATGCCCATATCGGGTCCGGAAAGGTTCACACGAAGCACGTCGCCGTCGGTTGTTGCTTCAACGTTAACCTCTTCACCTGTGAGCTCAAAAATCTTTGAAAGAAAATCTTCTGCTTTTTTGCCGCCATCGGTAGCTTTTGCACTAACCTTGACAACGGCATCTTTGCTTCCAAGGCCCAAAAAGCCTTTGGAACCCTCTTCAACAACTTCTATTTCTGCATCAGCTTCGCTGATACCGAGCTCTGCTAAAGCAAGAGCAATTGCTTCTTCTTTTGTTTTTGCACATTTTTCTATTATCATCATCAGTACCTCCTGTTATTTTTTTCTTCCGTGGAGCCTTTCCTGTTTGGCTCTTTTTGCATCTTCTGCCACTTCAAGCTCGCCTTCAAACTTTTTGGCATAGTAACCATTAAGAAGAAATGTCTGAGCCATCGAAAGCACATTGGACACTATCCAATAAAGACCCATTGCCATGGGAAGTGTGTAGGTTATCCAAAGAGTGAATATTGGCATTACAACCGACATCGACTTGGTCATGCTTTCTGCAGAGTTGGCATTGTTGTTGGCAGGTTTCTGTTCGGGCGAAAGAATACGCACCGGCTTTTTCTCTTCAGCTTCTGTTTTCGGATTCTTGTTGTTGTTAATCCACTGGGTAATCTTGCTTGAAAGATATGTTGTGACTGCTGCAAGAACAGGAATTATAAGAGTCCACCATGCAGCAAATCCGGGCTTGTCGGCAAGATTAAGACCAAGAAAGTCGAAGTTTATTTCCCCTGCCTTTTGTGCAAGCTGAATCTGCGCCATAGCACCCGACATATCAAATTTTAAAGATTCTGCCAGAGCTTTGATTTCGTCCCCGCTCATATGACACATATATGTGAGGGGTTCGTAAATTACACGATACAGTGCAAAAAGAATCGGCAGCTGGATGATGAGCGGCAAACAACCGCCCATAGGGCTGACACCATACTTTTTGTAGAGCTTCATTGTTTCCTGACCAAGAAGATTCTGGTCGTTTTTGTATTTCTCCTGCAATTTTGCAAGCTGAGGCTGAAGCTTCTGCATTTTTGTCATTGATTTTTGCTGCTTTAAGCTGAGCGGCAAAAGAATAAGTTTTATAACCAGCGTGAACACAATAAGAGCAACGCCGTAGCCACCAAAGTTTTCGGTGAACCTGTAGATCCAATCGAGCAGCCAGCCGATTGGCACTTTTATAAAGTCCATAATACGCCTCCTGCATTGAAGTAATGTCACTTAAGCGGGTCAAAACCGCCCTTGTGAAAAGGATGACACTTCAAAACTCTTTTAGCCGCCAAAAACCCTCCTTTTGCTGCACCATAGCGGGTTACAGCCTGTCTGGCATACTCGGAACAGGTTGGATAAAACCTGCAACAGGGTTTTTTTCGGGGTGAAATCTGCTTCTGATAAAAAGCTATCAGAGCAAGCAGTGCTTTTTTCATCATATGAGCCCCGCCTTTTCGAGACAATACTGCATATCCTTTTCTATCTCGGCAAATTTGACACGTGCCATTTTTGCTCTGGCGGCAACAATGATGTTGTAGCCGGGTTTTACGTCATCCTTGCGTGCACTATAGGCTGCACGCATAAGCCTTTTTAATCTGTTACGGACCACCGAACCGCCAAGAGCGGTCGACACGGTAAGCCCGAGCCTACTTTGAGACTGACGATTTTTGTACCAATAAAAAACAAGGGTACCCGTCACGATTTTTGCGCCCTTTTTGTAGGCATAAGTAAACTCACGATTGAGCTTCACGGTATTTTTCATAAACCAGTTTCTCCTTCCGGACCATTCTCCGGAGTTTGCCGATAAATGGCAAAAAAGACCACCGCATGAGTGGTCTTGATCTTTCTGAGACTTAAGCTGAAAGCACTTTTCTGCCTTTTAATCTTCTGCGAGCGAGAACCTTTCTGCCGTTAGCTGTGCTCATTCTTGCTCTGAAGCCGTGAACTTTGCTTCTGTGTCTAACGTTAGGCTGATATGTTCTTTTCATATTGCTACACCTCCTCAATTTGCACTTGTGCAGATTTATCTGCTTATTATTTAAGTGCCGTCATTGCCAGCTTGAGCGGCAAATAAAACTATAATAGATTACAAACCATTTAAAATTATATACTATTAAACGATTTTTGTCAACAATAATTTTTCATTATATGCCAAAAGTAAGCATTTTTTGTTATCTTTTATAAATGAAATTAAGGCGTTTATATTTTTCTGTGTTAATTTCACCAAGCTGAGAGCGCGTTATGCGGAACTGCCAATTGCCGTCAGCCTTGCCGGGAATGTTTAGTCGGGTGTCGGAACCGTACCCCAGAAGGTCCTGAATTGGCAAAATAACAAGACCGGCATTAGAGGCATATATGGTTCTCACAATGCTGTCGTAGCCACAGTTCCAGTCGCCGGAGTGACCGCAGTATTCCATAAGTGACGCTCTGGCAGAATCGCCAAGCTCCCACACGTAGCCTAAAAGTGTGTTGTTGTCGTGGGTGCCGGTGTAGGCAACCGAATTGTTGGGATAGTTGTGGGGCTTGTGGGGGTTGTCGCCATCATCCAAAAAACCGAACTGCAACACCCTCATACCGGGAAAACCGCTGTAGTTTACCAGTTCGGTCACTTCATTGGTTATCATACCAAGGTCTTCGGCAATAATCAGCTTGTCGCCCTTTATTTCATTAATCCGGTCAACAAAGCTCTTGCCGGGGCCTTTTACCCATTTTCCGTTGCGGGCAGTTGTCTCTTTTGCATCAACGCTCCAATATGACTCTATGGCTCTGAAATGGTCAATTCTGACGCCGTCGAACAGCTTAAACATATTCTCCATTCTGGCAACCCACCATGCATAGCCATCTTTTGCCATAGCATCCCAGTTATATAGCGGATTGCCCCAAAGCTGCCCGTCGGCAGCAAAATAATCGGGCGGAACGCCTGCAACACTGCTTGGTGTGCCGTCAGCATAGAGCTGAAACAGCTCTTTGTTGCCCCACACATCGGCAGAATCGTAAGACACATATATGGGAATGTCGCCAATGATGCGGATTCCTTTTGAATTGGCATAATTCTTTATTTTGCTCCACTGCTCGTAGAATTTATACTGTATGAACTGCCACACATATAATGTCTCGGCATCGGGAGTCTGATTTGTCCAGTCAATCCAGCATTTTTCGTTGTTTGAACTCTTTAGTGCCATAAACTCGGCAAACTGGGCAAGATATGGATTTTCTGCCATGAATTCTGAAATTTTGTTTTTAAGACCGGCATCTGCCCTCATTGCCGCAAGCCTTAAAAGGTCGACTCTTGTGTGATACAGTCTTACATACTCGCAGCTATACGGAGTCTGCTGACGTGCACTTTCGGTTTCTTCAAAAGTTAAAAGACCTTCATCCCTCAGAGTTGGCAAATCTACAAAATACGGGTTTCCACCAAATGCTGAATAGGATTTGTAGGGCGAGTTACACTCGTCTATCATGCTAAAAGGCAACACCTGCCAATATGAAAACCCGCACTGTGAAAGGAAGTCGACAAATTCTATTGCTTCCTTTCCAAAACTACCAATTGAATAATCTCCCCACAGTGAGGATATGTGCATCAAAACACCGCTTGCGCGTTTCATAAATCAACCTCCAAAACAGAAAAATTTGTTTGCAAAAAAGTTTTCCACATTTTGCCGAAAATCAGCAAACAAGTCGCTTTTAGCCCTTAAAAAAGGCACTTATCCACCGATTAATTCACTTTATCCACATTTTTTGTGCCATTCAACACAAAATATTTTGACGAAATTCGGTGAATTTTACGGAATAATTTTGTTAGTTTTTTTGATTATTATAAGCAATTGAAATAGGAGTCAATCCGTCAATATCGGTCCAATAAAAAATCTTATAATCGTCATTTTCATAGTCTTTTGTATTGATTGTGCTTTCTTCAAAGGCATCAAGGGCAAAGCCATCTTCTCCCACAGTTTCAACCGAAAGCAAAGTTTTATCATCATATTTTGCAATAATAAGGGTTCCGTTCACCGCTGACGAATCACCATTTTTAATTTTGATAACTCCGTCTTCCTCCACAATTCTAACCGAATGAATTATGGAAGTGCAGTTAAAGGCTCTGTCATACACAAAATAGTCTATGTTGCTTACTCCGGGAATACCAAACACTGTTTCGCCGCTCAAAGCATCAACTTCTTTCAACGCTCCCACTGTTTCGCCCGATGCATTAACCCCTTTTATTCTTACAGTGGTAACGCCTTTGTTGTCACTGTATTCCACACTTGAAGTAACATCCGATGAAGAGCTTGTAACTTTTATGGTAACCGTGGGTCTCTGGTTATCTTCAATAACACTGAGGCCGATAATCTGACTGTGCTCTCCTTTTTCATCATACGGAAGTCTGAAACGAACACTCACATCACCCGAGGCACTCACCAACCGACGAAGAGTTGAAACAGGAACCATTGTCTCATGGTTTTTCTGACAAAACACCTCTTTGCAAAGCTCTGTTTCGCCTCTCGACACAGAAGCATATGCATTTCGGGCAGTTGTTACAATAAGATACACTGTGCTGTCTAAAATATCAGCGGAGGGAGTTGACGAAAGGTAAAGAGCATATTTGTTGCCATCCTTTTCGGGGGAGCAATAGGAATAACCTCCAATAGCATCTGCAGCCCACAAATAAGCCTTGGTATAAAAGCTGCTCTTGGCGATAACATCCTGAGATGACCAATTTCCCCGAAATCCGGTGAATGCTATACCAACATCGCAGTTGTCGCCTGCAGATGAAGAAAGAGAAACCTTTCCGTCTATGAAAAATCCGTTTGTCATAACCGATGAAAGCTCAGCCATTTCGGCAGAATCAAGCTCAACTGCAAGGGTTACCACTTTTTCCGAATTTGCAGCAACACTCACGCCGGGAACCTCAGACAGGGTAAATTTAGGACTTCTCAGGCCTCTGTAGCCATATCTGCCAAGGTCGGAATAATATTTGTAATCATCGGTGCTCAGCTCCACCGAAACTTTGTCGAAGTTTACTGCAGAGTCGGAGAGGTTTTTGACCTTAAAGCTGATGTTAAAGCTGTTGTCAATTTTATCTCCCAAAGAGATGTTTGCATAGTTTCCGGAATCATCTGTGACCACAACCTTGGTGGATATTGCCTTATCGAGCTGTGCAATTCCGGCTCCCACCTGACGGGTTGAAGCAAGCACGCCGTTTTCTTCATACACACTTTTGGCAGTGGAGCATATGAGCTGCCTTGCAAGCTCAACCTTGTCCTTTCCCGAAACTTTCGCAAATTCAGACTCTATGTGGTCATACAAAAGGCTGATTGCACCGGTAATGTGGGGTGCTGCCATAGAAGTGCCCGACATTACGCCCATTGAGCCATTACCCAACGACGATAGAATGTGTCCGCCGGGAGCAGCAACATCAACGCCAATACGCAAGCTGTCGGTCACTGCATAGGAAGAACTCTCTGATGCAATTGGAGCATTATGAATTTTAAGTGCCTTTGACGATGAGGCATATTTGATTTTTGTGCCGCATTCAAGAAGAGCCGCACCTGCCTCATATGGCATATACACCACGGGCACAGTTGAGCTGACGCTTCCGCTCAGAATCTGGTTAACATCGTTTATGATAACCACAGCAACAGCACCTGCCGCAACAGCATCCGAAACGCAGGCGGCAAAGGTTTTGCCGTATATTTTGTGTGGCATTGTGATAACAGCCACCTTACCTGAAGCATCTGCAAAGCTTCCGCTGCTTCCGTCTTTGCAATCGGCAAATTGTGTAAAATCAAAAGTCTTGCCCGAAACTAACGGAACGCAGGGATATTTGTTGCCGTTTTCGTCTTCAACATAATACAAAAGTGCATAATTGCCTTGAACAGATGCAACCTTAATAGAGGTTGGGCAGGTTGAATTATCCGATATGCTATAGTCGGCAACAGAGGGAGTTTGGGAGCCATCGTGACCTGAGTTTCCGGCAGCATACACAACGGCTATGCCGGCATTTTGTGCATTGGCAAGAGAAGTGCGAAGATGATTGTGAATTTCCGACTGATAGTTTTCGCTTATATAGTTTGCACCAAGGCTTAGGTTTATTGCATCAATGTCAAACTTCACGGCATCATCAAGTGCCGCAAGCACAGTATCATAAGATGCAGT
>SVJL01000046.1 GCA_015068985.1 Oscillospiraceae bacterium | reverse complement strand
AATTTCATTCACAATCCCTCCACCAAGCAAAGCTTGGTCCCCCTCCCTTTACACAAGGGAGGCAACGCCACAACTAAATTCCATCTCACCTATAAACAATAATTTATAATGGATTTCTCATTATCATTAGCGCAAATATCATATTGCCATTTTGCAAACAATATGCTATAATTATAATTGGTTTTTGTGTGAAGACAATTGTTATAATGGAGGTGTTTTGTATGGCACTCGAAAATAAATTGGGCATCGAAAGCTCTGTTGACCTTGCCTGTGAGGAAGAAAAAATCAGCAAGAGAAAAGCCCTTGAAATGTTTGAATCGGGCTATCTCGATACCTTGCGTGCCGGAACCTTTGAAGCTCTTTCGCTTATTCACAAATATTTGTTTGATGAGATTTATGATTTTGCCGGAAACATAAGAGAAGTAAACATTTCAAAAGGTAGTTTCCGATTTGCTCCGCTTATGTATTTAAGGGCTGCACTTGAAAACATTGACAAAATGCCGCAAACCACATTCGATGAAATAGTAGAGAAATATGTTGAAATGAATATTGCTCACCCTTTCCGTGAAGGCAACGGCAGAGCAACACGAATATGGCTTGATTTAATTTTTAAAAAAGAGCTTGGGATGGTTGTGGATTGGAGCTTGGTTGACAAGGAAGATTATCTTCTTGCAATGGAGCGAAGCCCCGTTAAAGATATTGAAATAAAGCATATCCTGAAAAACGCCTTGACCGATGAAATAGAAAACCGTGAAATATATATGAAGGGCATAGACCATAGCTATTATTATGAAGGATACACAACCTTTAAGACAGAAGAATTAAAGTGATAGCACAATAAAACACAGTGCAATATTTTGAACAACAGAAAAGAACCGCACCCTTTCGGGCACGGTTCTTTTTGATTAATTAATTAAGTTGAGAACTTAAGAATTAATTATTTTGCTTCAATTGTTTTTGCAAATGTTACGATATCTGCAAGCTTGTCGTCAACAACCTTGATAACGCACTGGTTGAATTTGCCGTCACCGTGAGCTTTTGCAGTGTCAACGCTTTCAAGTGATGCCCAATCGCCAACATAGATTCTGGATAAATCTTTGTATCAAGGTCTGCAGCTTGCCTGGCGTGCTCGTCTCAAAATTTCAATTTCAAGGCTTGTTAACATTTTTTCAAAATCAAAAAAGCTTGTCCGACTCATATATCATCTCGAAACCTCCGGTGAAAAATATATTCGTAGCAACAAATTGAAGCAAAACGATTGTCTGAACCGCAATATTTGTTAACAAAAGATATAATTATGTAAACTGATTGGACATAAATAGCACACAATAATTGTAAGTTTAACTATATATATTGCATACATTTCAAAATAAATACCTTAAATTGCCAAAAATCACTTGACATTTTTTGCAAAAAAATATAAAATACAATTAATAGTGTGTAATTGAGCATATGAATTATTATGTTGAAAAAGTGCTCAGATATCACATTTTTTGAACAGCAAAAACCGGTTTCTTCATTATATATATAATAACCCGCTTTTGTTGCCAAAAGCCTGTTATACTGATTGTTCTATCAAAAATGTAACATAGTTTACTCTATCATTACATTTTTGTTACAACAATAAATACCGCATTGACTATACCATTTTACGATGTTATAATCAGTGCAAGGTTAGAGTAATATCTAACCGTAGTGTTAAGTTGTATTTGAATGAGATGCGGCTTAATCACGAATAAACCAATCATCTCATTCAAAAATATTATTAAGGGAGGATTTGAGAATTATGAAAAATCTCAAAAAAGTTCTTGCACTCGTTGTTGCTTTAACAATGGTGCTCGGTACTGTAGGTTTTGCTGCATACACAGATGTTGCTGAAGATGCTGGCGAATACACTGCAGTATCCACACTGTCTTCTCTCGGTATCCTTACCGGTTATGAAGATGGTACTTTCAAACCCGATGGTGACATCACCAGAGCTGAATTCAGTGCTGTTGTTTGCCGTGCTTTAGGCGCTAAAGTTTCCGGCACAGCTGCTACTCCTTTCACCGATGTTGCTGCTGACCACTGGGCTTCTGGCTACATTGCATACGTTGCAGGTCAGAAAATCGTTAACGGTATGGGCGACGGCACATTTGCTCCCGATGCAAATGTAACTGTTGAACAGGCTGTTAAAATGCTCGTAGTAGCTCTTGGTTTCGAACCCATGGCTGCTCAGAGAGGTGGCTACCCCACAGGTTACATGGTAGTTGCTAACACCTACGGTATCACTGAAGGTATCGCAGCTGCTCAGACAGCTAATGCTTCCAGAGCTATCGTTTCTCAGCTCGTTTACAATGCTCTCGACGTTCCTATGATGGAACAGACAGGCTTTGGTACTCAGATTGAATACCAGATTCAGGATGGTACAAACGGTAAAGATTACAAAACTCTCCTTACCAACCTCGACGTTGCTAAGCTCGACGGTGTTGTAATCGGTACTCCTATCATCGCTTATGGTGACACAAATCCTGCTACAACTGATATCAACAAAGTTGCTTACAGATTCTACGAAGTATACGAAAACGAATACTTTGAAAGCAAACTTAATTCTGATAACGTTGGCGAAATGGAATTTGAAGTTGCTGAAGGCGTAGATGCTGCTGCATACTTCGGTATTGCTTCCACAATCTATGTTTACGAACTCGCTAAGAACAAATACGAAATCATCGCTATTATGCCTGGCGAAGACAGCACAATCATGGAATTCGGCGTTGAAGACCTTGATGAAGTTTCCGCTTCAGCTATCGAATACTACACATCTGCTAACAAGTATGATACCAAAACTCTCAGACTTGACAGCCCTGATGTATATTACAACTATGCACAGACAACAATTCAGGATCTCATTGATCTTGTAGACACAATTGCTGATGTTGAAATCACAGTTATCGAAAACACAGGCGACAACAAATTCGACATGATCATCATGAAAGAATATGCATACGCTAGAGTTGAAGAAGTTGAAGCTGACAGAGACAGATTCACAACTTCCGATGCTTCCACATTTGCATTTGATTTTGATGATGAAGAAACCCCTGTATCAATCGTTGACAAAAACGGTGATGCTATCACACTCGCAGACTTTGCTGAAGACGATGTAATCGCTTATGTATTTGGTGGCGTTAACACCAGAAACTATGATTGGATTGAAATCATCAACCTCGGACAGAACGCTGTAACAGGTACTGTTAACGAAGAAAAAGGCACAGAAGCTGTATACGTTGACGGTACAGAATACGGTCTCTATGAAGCAGGTGTTGCTGCTCTTGGTGACGAAGGTACATTCTACCTCACAAGAACAGGCAAAATCTTCGATTCCGAAAAAGATGCTTCCGTATCCGGTAACTATGCATACATCCTTGCTACAGCTCTCTCCGCTGACGGTGGATTCTCCAAAGCTTGGCAGGTTAAAATGCTCACAAAAGAAGGCGAAGTTGTAACTTACTCTGTAAGAGATGGTTTCGCTGTTAACACAACAACTCAGATCGACGAGGATGCTGCTGATGCTCCTATCCTTTCCGACCTTGATGTAAATGCTGCTGATCCTTCAGAAATCAATGAAGACATCACAAAGAGAATCGTAACCTACAAACTCGATTCCAAAGGTAAGATCAGAGAAATCAACTCTGTAGATTCAGATGCATTTGGTAAAGCTGCTGGTGCTGCTACCGGTAAAGAATATGATGCAGATTCACAGTATCTCGGTGCTGAACTCGAAGATGACACTGTAATCTTCAACATTTCTAACCCCACAGAATCCGGTGTATACACAGCTACTATCAGCACTCTCGTAAACGAGAATGAATATTCCGGTTACTATATCACAAACGATAAAGATGAAGTTGACTGCCTCGTTATCACCGATGGTGGTAGCCAGATCGATGTTCTTCAGGATCTTGCAATCATTAGCTCCGTAACTGACATCACAGTTGATGAAGGCGCTACAGATGCTAAGAAAGTTAGATACTATGTAAGTGGTGAAGAAGAAGAAAAAGAAATCACCGTTGTTGACGATGAAGAAGTTTCTATTCCTCAGTGGTTCAAAGCTGGTGTAGATGCATATGCTAGCCTCTCCGTTGGTGATGCTATCATGTTCACAGACGATGGAAACGGCACAGCTGCTGCTTACACAATCGTATTTGACGCTATCTTCGGCGATGCTACAAAAGCTTATGATGAAAACGAAACAGCTACAGCTGCTATTACAGCTGAAGATGAAGATGTAACATTCATCACAGGCTACATTGATGACATTGCTAAAGCTAATGGCGGTAAAGCTATCGTTCTTGCAGATGGTACACGTTTCACTGTTAAAAACACAGCTAATGCTTACACACTCTACAACAAAACTGCTAACAAAGCAAGAGTATATGTAGGCAGCTGGGATGCTGTTGAAACAATCGATAAAGTTGGTACCAACAACAATGGTACTAAAGATGATACTTCTGACGACTTTGAAGAAGCAACATACTTCGTAGCTAAGAAGTTCAACAACACAATCAAAGACTTTATCACCTATTCTGAAAGAATTGCTATTGGTGAATATTAATTCTTAAGTTCTCAACTTAATTAATTAAAGCAAAAGAATCGTGTCCGAAAGGGCACGATTCTTTTTTTGGATTAAACCGTTTTACATTGAGTAGGGAACGACCAATGCGAGAGTTCCGAAATAACTGATGGAATTGAACTCCACCTCTATAAACGCTGGGTATAATTTGGGATTGTAGGGAACGGTCTTGCTCATTCCGCTTTTCAATAGTCAAAATTTCATCACAAGATAAATTATTGTTTAACGGTGTAAAGGCTCCCCTGTGTAAGGGGAGCTGTCAGCGAAGCTGACTGAGGGGTTGTTTTTTGAAAAAGTCATTCACAATCCCTCCACCAAGCAAAGCTTGGTCCCCCTCCCTTTACACAAGGGAGGCAACGCATTAGCCTAGTTCCATCTCACCAATAAACAATAATTCACAAAATATTTTTTATTCACTAATAACTGATTTTTATCTTTTGGTTTTGCAGATACATCTCAAACTGAAAGATTTTTGCATTATTTGAAAAATCTTTCAGTTTGTTATCTCTTCCTCTTGAAATAAAATAAACTTTGTTATATAATATAATAGTTAATTGAAACAATGGGGTGGTATTGACTATGACAAAAATAGGCTTTGATAACGAAAAATATCTTCATATGCAATCGCAATACATTAACGAACGCATTTCTCAGTTTGGCGGCAAGCTCTATCTGGAGTTTGGCGGCAAGCTTTTCGACGACTACCATGCATCCCGTGTTTTGCCGGGTTTTGAACCCGACAGCAAACTAAAAATGCTTCTTCAGCTCAAAGACCGTGTCGAAATTGTCATAACAATCAACTCCTCCGATATCGAAAAAAATAAGCTTCGCAGTGACCTTGGCATAACCTACGACCTCGACGTTATCCGTCTTATCGATTGTTTCCGTGCAATAGGTCTCTATGTTGGCAGCGTTGTAATGACACGATTCTCAGGTCAGCCAACGGTTGTTGCTTTTCAAAAACGTCTGGAATCCCTCGGTATTAAGGTCTACCGTCACTATAACATCGAAGGCTATCCCTCCGATATTGCCCGCATCGTAAGCGATGAAGGCTATGGCAAAAATGAATATATCGAAACTACCCGTGAACTCGTTGTCATAACGGCTCCCGGCCCCGGAAGCGGCAAAATGGCAACCTGCCTCTCTCAGCTCTATCACGAGCACAAAAGAGGTGTTCAGGCAGGCTATGCTAAATTTGAAACCTTCCCCATATGGAACATTCCCCTCACTCACCCTGTGAATCTTGCCTATGAGGCTGCAACTGCCGATCTCAACGACGTTAATATGATAGATCCTTTCCACCTTGAAGCCTATGGCACCACAACCGTAAACTATAATCGTGATGTAGAAATATATCCCGTAGTAAAAGCAATGCTCGAAAAAATTCTTGGCACCTGCCCCTACAAATCCCCAACCGATATGGGTGTTAATATGGCAGGCAACTGCATTGTCGATGACGAAGCAACCAAAGACGCATCCCGTCAAGAAATTCTTCGTCGTTACTACACTGCCCTTTGCGACCAGCGAAAAGGCACAGTAACCGACGATGTTGTGTATAAGCTTGAGCTTCTGATGAAAAAAGCAGGCGTAACTGCAGCCGACAGGGTTGTAATTGCCCCTGCAATCCAAAAAGCTGCTCTCACAGGTTCCCCGTCAACTGCTATGCAGCTTCCCGATGGCAAAATAGTTACCGGACGCACCTCCGAGCTTCTTGGAGCTTCTGCGGCTCTTCTTCTCAATGCATTAAAATCACTTGCCGGAATAGATGATGGCGTTCATCTCATTTCGCCAACGGTTATAGAACCCATTCAGCATCTCAAAACCGATCACCTTGGCAATCGTAATCCACGTCTTCATACCGATGAAGCACTCATTGCCCTTTCAATTTGTGCTGCAACCGACCCCAAAGCGGAGCTTGCAATGCAACAGCTCGATAAGCTCAGAGGATGCGAGCTTCATTCGTCGGTTATCCTTTCATCAGTAGACGAAAAAGTTTTCAAACGTCTTGGCATTAACCTGACCTGTGAGCCTGCATACTAAATTAATTGACGATTTTTGACCCAACGTAGGGGCGGATGCCTACATCCGCCCGTTTTTTCTGCGTTATGCGAGTCGATGCTGGCATCGACCCCTACAAAATACGAATTAATCATTATTTGTTTAAGGAGCAAATTTATTATGACAACAGCCAACCTCAAAATGGAAACCCTTACAGAACTATATAAAATTGGCAGAGGTCCCTCAAGTTCTCATACCATAGGCCCCGAACGAGCCTGCATCGAGTTTGCCAAACGAAACCCCGATGCCGATAAGTTTAAGGTTGTGCTCTATGGTTCGTTGGCAAAAACGGGCAAAGGCCACGGCACCGATGCTGTTATCCAAAAAACGCTTCTCCCCAAAGAGTGCATCATCGAGATGAACACCCAAGAAGAAAATATTCCTCACCCCAACACGATGGATTTTTATGCTTTGAAAAATGAAGCTGTTGTTGCAAGTGCACGTGTTATGAGTGTTGGTGGTGGCAACATAGTGTTTGAGGGCGAAACGGCGGCATCGCCAAAAATGATATATCCTCATTCCACATTCAGAGAAATCTGCGATTATTGCGAACAAAATGACCTCAGACTCTGGCAATATGTTGAACAAATTGAGGGCAGCTCCATTTGGCAGCATCTTGATCTTGTGTGGGAAACAATGAAAGCCTCCGTTAAAAGAGGCTTGTGTGACGAGGGCATTTTGCCCGGTGGTCTTGAAGTTCAGAAAAAGGCCAAATATCTAAGAGACCTGCAACATCCCGACGAAACCGAACAAACAAAAGAAAACAGACTTGTGTGCTCCTATGCCTTTGCCGTTAGCGAACAAAATGCCATGGGCGAAACCATAGTAACTGCACCAACCTGTGGTTCGGCAGGAGTGCTTCCTGCTGCAATGTATTACTATCAGCAAAAACGAGGCTATAGCGACGAGCAAGTTGTTAAAGCACTTGCCACTGCAGGTATCATAGGCAATCTCATCAAAACAAATGCATCAATATCCGGTGCAGAGTGTGGTTGTCAGGTTGAGGTTGGCAGCGCGTGTGCAATGGCAGCTGCAGCCTTGGGCGAGCTTTTTGAGCTTAGTCTCGACAAGATAGAATACGCAGCCGAAATTGCCATAGAGCATCATTTGGGGCTCACTTGTGACCCCATATGCGGTCTTGTGCAAATTCCGTGTATAGAGCGTAATGCCGTTGCTTCAATGCGTGCAATAAATGCTGTTAACCTTGCAAGCTTTTTGTATAACACACGCAAAATTTCTTTCGATAAGGTTGTAAAAACAATGAAAGAAACCGGTCTCGATATGCCCGGAGCCTACAAGGAAACCTCAGAGGCAGGTTTGGCAAAAATAAAGCTGCACAACCTATAACTCGATTTTCTGTGGAACGGACTTTTCGTTGAAATCTCAAAAAGATTTTAAGTTTAATGTGTAATTATTTGCGAAAAGTTTATTGTGTTGACTAAAAGCATTAGAAATGATATTATAATCTACAAGAAAGAACTATCAAAAAGCCTCCCTTGTGCAAAGGGAGGTGGGTTGCGAAGCAACTCGGAGGGATTGTAATGGAATATAAACACAACAAATAAATTGTACCACTTGCAAAAGCATTAAGAAAGAATATGACAAAAGAAGAAAAACACCTTTGGTATGATTACTTACGAGAATACCCTATCAGGTTTATAAGGCAGAAAGTTATAGGAAAATACATTGTTGATTTTTACTGTGCAAAAGCAAAGCTTGTTATTGAATTGGATGGCTCGCAGCATTATGAAGAAAAGGGTATAGAAGCAGATGCTTTGAGAACAGAGTTTTTGGAACAGTATGGATTAAAAGTTATAAGAATATCAAATCTTGATATAAATAAAAATTTTGATGGAGCGTGTATATTTATTGATAATGAAGTCAAACAATCCCTCAGTCAACTGCGTTGACAGCTCCCTTTACACAAGGGAGCCTTATAGTTGTCGGTTATAAGTTTTGTTTTTTTTCATAGGTGGTCAGCTATAAGAAATATGTCGCAGTAGGGTAACGACTCAACAAATAAACCTTGACATTTTGGTTATAAACTGATATAATGCAAAAGTACGATGAAAATGTGTAAGTAGCCAATATGTGAGTCTCAAAGAGAACAGGTATCATCGGCTGGGAGTACCTCAGATAGCATATTGCGTGAATTTCAGCATTGGAGTGCTCTGCGAAAGTCTTTTGATATAAGCAGGGTGTTTGTGCCTCACGCCAAAAGGCACCAAAAGTGCGGAACTTTTTGTTTCCGAATTTGGGTGGTACCGCGGGTTACAGCTCGTCCCTTAGAGGATGGGCTGTTTTTGTTTGTCACAAGACCCCCGATCCTCGACGGTCCGAAAAAAGAAATCAATTACATAAAATATACAGAAAGGAATCTTAACTATGTCACAAAAAACAGTGGAAGTTAAAAATGCTTTTTTAGAAGCACTTTCCAAAGCAGAAAATATGGAAGAACTCGAGAAAATAAGAGTTGAATACATAGGCAAAAAAGGCTATGTTACCGAGCTTTTAAAAGAAATGAAATCTCTTTCTCCCGAAGAAAAAAAGACCTTTGGTCAGGAGGTTAACGTTCTTAAAAACGAAGTTAACGACAAAATAAGCGAAAAAAGGGAAGAACTCAAGCAAAAAGAAATTGAGCTCGAAAACAGCCGTATGCCCGAATTTGACATTTCAATTCCGGCAGACCTCAAAAGAGGTTCTTATCATCCCATCACCTTGGTTCAGCGTCAGTGTGAGGAAATATTCAAGTCTATGGGCTTTGCAATCGAAGACTATTCCGAAATAGTAACCGACTATGAGTGCTTTGAAGCTCTCAACATTCCAAAAGACCATCCTGCACGTGATATGCAAGACACCTACTACCTCGACAACGGTCAGCTTCTCAAATCCCACACATCTGCTGCCCAGAATGCAATCTACAAAAAATATAAAGATGCTCTCATAAACGAGGGCAAACCCATCAAGGCAATTTTCCCCGGCAGATGCTTCCGTAACGAAGCCACCGATGCCTGCCACGAAAACACCTTCTTCCAGATGGAGGGTGTTATGGTCGACAAAAACATTTCAATTTCTAACCTCATTTTCTTTATGAAAACAATGCTTTCCGAAGTGTTCCAAAAAGACATTAAGGTTCGTCTCCGTCCCGGCTTCTTCCCCTTTGTGGAACCCGGCTTTGAGCTCGACATCAGCTGCCTCATTTGCGGCGGTGACGGTTGCCCGTCTTGCAAACACAGCGGTTGGCTTGAGCTTTGCCCATGCGGTATGATTCATCCCGAAGTGTTAAAGGCAGGCGGCATCGATCCCGATGAATACACAGGCTTTGCATTCGGTCTTGGCCTTACCCGTCTTGCAATGATGAAATATGGCATAAAAGACATTCGTGACCTCAACTCCGGCAGTCTGAAAGTATTGTCGCAGTTCACCGACGACAAATAAGAAAGGGGACAATAACAATGTTTTTATCTATGAACTGGATTTCCGACTTTGTTGACCTTTCCGGTCTCGACAAGCTCGAACTCATCAACAAATTTTCTCTTTCAACCGCCGAGGTTGAAAACGACATATTCTTCAAAGGCTCCGACCTTTCCGGCATCGTTGTTGCCGAAATCAAATCGGTTGAGCCTCATCCCGATTCCAAAAAGCTCCATCTTTTAAAGGTTGATGCCGGCGATGGCGAGCTCACCGACGTTGTGTGCGGTGCTCCCAACGTTAGAGTTGGTCTCAAAACAGCCTTTGCAAAGGTTGGTGCACAGATTGGCGACATCACCATTTCTCCCCGTAAGCTTGCCGGCTACACCTCCAACGGTATGTGCTGTTCCGAAAAAGAAATCGGCATCAGCGATTCCAACGATGGCATTATGGAAATAACCGACGACCTTGCCTGCGGAACAGACCTTAAGTCTGTGTATGAAATTGACGATATTGTGTTTGAGGTCGATAACAAATCTCTCACAAACCGTCCCGACCTTTGGGGACACTACGGCATTGCCCGTGAGTTTGCGGCAATTGCAGGCAGAGAACTAAAACCTCTTCCAACAGTTGACCTCACAGCCTACAACAATCTTCCAAAAATTGACCTCAAAATCGAAGACCCGCTTTGTCAGAGGTATTCCTGCTTGCAGTTTGAGGGTATTTCACGCCACACAAGTCCGGTTAATATGAGAATCCGTCTTTTCTATTGCGGTATGCGTGCTCTTAATTTCCTTGCCGACCTTACCAACTATCTTATGCTTGAAATGGGTCAGCCTATGCACGCCTTCGACTCCCGCAAGGTTGAAAAAATAAGAATAAAACGCTTCGACAAGCCTTTTACTTTCCAGACACTCGACGGCGTTGAGCGTGAAATCGACGAAAACACTCTTATGATTTGCAACGGCGACAATCCCGTTGCCATTGCCGGCATTATGGGCGGCCTCGATTCCGAAATTGTTGAAGATACAACAACTCTCACTTTGGAATCTGCAACCTTTGATGCTGCATCAATCCGCAAATCGACCGTTCGTCTGGCTCACCGCACAGACGCATCAATGCGTTACGAAAAGAGCCTCGACCCCGAAATGACAACAGAGGCTGTTGCACGCTTTGTTCAGCTTCTCACAAGCATCGACTCCGGTGCGAAGGTTGTTTCTGCTCTCACCGACGAATACGCATTCAAATATGACGACATTTCCCTTAGCTTCAACAAGGATTTTGTCAACAAATACACCGGCATCGAAATCTCTGATAACACAATTGTTAAAACTCTCAAATCCCTCGGCTTTGGCGTTGAGCTCGCAGACGGCGAATTTACCGTTTCTGTCCCCTCATGGCGTGCAACCAAGGATGTTACCATAAAAGCTGATATCATCGAAGAAATCACCAGAATTTACGGCTACGATAACTTTGATATCAACACAGCATCCGTGCCGCTTTATCCTGTAAGAGAAGCACAGGAAAAGAGTGACGAAACCAGAATCAAAGACATTTTGGTTAAACGCTATTCTATGCACGAGCTTCATTCCTACGTGTGGGCATATTATGATGAATACAAAGCTCTCGGCATCGAAATCGAACCCAATGTTGAACTCATAAATGCCACAAACCCCAACATCAAAACAATTCGTAAGTCAATTGTTCCAACGCAGCTTTGTCAGGTTAAATATAACACAAACTATGATTCCGACTTTGCAGTTTTTGAAATTGGCAGAACTGTTAACGGATATGGCGAAAACGGTCTTTGTGATGAACGCAAAAAGCTTGCCATCACAGTTTTCTCCAAAACAAAAGATATGGAACAAATCTATTTTGAACTCAGAGACACACTGGCAGTTATCGCCGATGACCTCAAACACCAAAAGCTCACATTTGAAAAAATGGAGCAGGCTCATTCCTATCAGCACCCCAAAAACCTCAATGCAATTGTGTGTGACGGAAAAGTGCTTGGTGAAATTGGCATTGTGAACTCTGCAGTTTCCAAGAAAATCGACAAAAAGGCAAACATTGTTTATGCCGAGATTGACGTTGCTCTCTTTGCCGAAATTGCAAACGCAAGCATTTCTTATGAAGAACCCTCCAAGTTCCCCGAAATCGAAATTGACCTTTCGTTTGTGACCGAAACCTTTGCACCTGTTGCAAAAGCAATAGACAACGCAAATTGCCCGCTCATCAAAAACGTGAGCGTTGTCGATACCTATGCTGACGAAAACGGCAAATCCATAACTGCCCGCATAATTTTCTCACACCCTGAAAAAACCCTTACCAAAGAGGAAGTTCTCGATGTTGTAAACACAATTGTGGCAGAGCTTGAGGCTCAAAACATAAAACTCAAAAACGGTCTGCCCATGTGATAATATCCGGCTAAGAATTAAACATCATTATTAAGGCGGTGAAATCAATGTTTGACGCAGTGAAAGTAACAAATCAATGTGTTGAATGGATACGTGATTTTTTTGAAAAAAACGGCGATGGATGCAATGCTGTTGTTGGCATATCGGGCGGCAAAGACAGCTCGGTTGCGGCTGCACTTTGCACAAAGGCTCTTGGAAAAGACAGAGTAATTGGTGTTTTGATGCCTCAGGGCGAACAGCACGACATCGATATGGCTCATCTTCTGGTTAATCATCTTGGAATAAAGCATTATGTTATCAATGTTAAGGATGCTGTGGATTCTATCCTTTCCAATATGCCGTCAGACCTTATAATTACCCCTCAGACAACACAAAACATTCCGCCAAGAGTGAGAATGACAACTCTCTATGCAGTGTCACAAAGCTGCAACGGCAGAGTTTGCAACACCTGTAATTTGTCGGAAGATTGGGTTGGCTATTCCACACGCTACGGCGACTCCGTCGGCGATTTTTCGCCAATGTCGCATCTCACGGTTACCGAGGTCAAAGAAGTTGGTCGTGTTCTCGGATTGCCGTCTGAGCTTGTGGACAAAACTCCCATAGATGGCTTGTGCGGTAAAACTGATGAAGAAAATCTCGGATTCACCTATGCCGAGCTGGACAAATACATCAGAGAGGGCATAATTGAAGATAAGGCAAAAAAAGAAATTATCGATCGTAAGCATAAAGCTAACCTCTTTAAGCTTGAGCTTATGCCGTCGTTTAAGCCTGAGTTATAAGAAAACTCCCGTGGAAACAGTTTATGTTGTTTCCACGGGAGTTTTTGTTATGACATGATTTTTACGCTTTCACATATCCCCAATGACTTTGAATTCGCACACGTTTCAATTTTCCTGATTTAGCAAATTGCGTTAATATTCTTGTGGCGGTTGCAGAAGAAACGCCAATCAGTTTTTGTACGTCACTGTTCATAATGTAGTCATAGGTTTCAAGAAATTCGTAGATTCTGCAGAGCCGTGTATCCGATTTGTCACACACAGATACTATCTGCGGCTCTCCAACCTCCAATAAAGCTTCTTTTATGACCGACAGCATAAATTCTACAAACACGGTCGATTCTCCCTGATTGTTGGATGTGTTGATAGCATCATAATATGCTTGCTGATTGTCGTGTATTATTGATTCAATAGGCAGCCACGTAAATATTGGATTCCATTTTGAAAGCAAAAGTGTGTGCCATAATCTTCCAATTCTGCCGTTGCCGTCTGCAAATGGGTGTATAAGCTCAAATTCGTAGTGAAACACACAGCTTTTTATAAGCATATGAATATCGCTTGTTTTCACCCAACTCATAAGCTCCTCAACAAGCTGTGGCACATACGGCGGCAACGTTCCTAAATGCACAACATTTCCGTTGGCATCAACCACTCCGACCGGTCTGGAGCGAAATT